>DAOORM010000016.1:0-10836 GCA_035389265.1 Flavobacteriales bacterium
TGGTGCGGTCCAGGGCTTCGCCCACGCCGAGCTCGATGTCGATGCTGCGGTAGGCCAAGCTGAAACTCGTGGTGCCCGACTGCGTTTCGCCGCTGATGTCAATGGCATCCGCTGAGACCGTGAAGTTGAACGTGGGTTCCGACTGACGTGGGAATGCCCGATCAGACTCGGCTTGGAACGCGACGGTGAATCGGCCTTGTGCATCGCAAACCGCAGTGCCGCTCGCCACTTCGGTGCTGCGGCCCCAAGGCAGACCACGCCAACCCCAGCACCACCAAGGCATGTGCGCACCGCGATCCACCTTCCAACGCACGGTGGCGCCGTCCAAGGGTACGCCAGCGTAGCTCTTCGCGGTACCGGTCACCGTGACCGCTTCGCCCAACTTCGGCGTGCCCGCCAGCGGATCGAAGACCAGCTCGAAGGTGGGCCGCTTGTACTCTTCCACCTGCACGTAGGCGCTTCCATGCGCTTCTTCCAAACGCATGCCGCCCGTAAGCGTTCCGGTGGGTGCCTTGAACTTTCCGTGGAAGGCACCGAAGGCATCGGTGGTCACCTTGGCCGAGTCGATCAACTGGCCGTTCACATCGTAGAACCGGATCTCGGTACGGTGGTTGGCCTTCACCGCTGCAGCCTTCTGCTGCTGGTTGACCACGATGCCTTTGTAGTACACGTCCTGACCGGGCCGATAGATGGCCCTGTCGGTGAAAAGGAAGGTGCGTATCTCCTCCACTGGCTCGGGCCGTTCGGCGCCATACGCCCAATTCGCGTTGGTGCGGAACCGATCAGCGCCTTGCTCCAGGGTATAATAGGTCTGTACCTGCTCACCTTTTGTCGGGAATTTCACCCGGCCTTCGGCATCTGTGCTGGCTTCGCCATCGCGTGTCGGCGCATCCGGTTGCGGCCAGCGCTGCGGAAAGGTCCAGCGCACCACCTTCACCCCGGAGCGCGGAGTACCCACCCAGCGATCCAGCACGACCAATTCGCTCTGCCCGTCCACGGTGCGTTGCGTGACCGCGAAGCCCGTAGCCATGAAGAAGGCGTACGCCACGGCACCCTGTTCCGCTCTGAAATCCGCATCGCGGGCCACCACGATGGCGTAGCTCCCCAGCGGTAGTGCAGCCACCGGCAATTCCACCAGGTGCTCGTTCAGGTCGCCATCGTCGGGCAGCTCGATGCTCCACTCCTTCACCGGCTTCAGGCCTAGCAACCACTTCTCCAACTCGTTGCGGTCGTAGCGCTCATCCGCCGAAAGGCGCACCACGCGCAGCCCAACACGGCGCACGTTGCGGTAGTGCGTAGCGATCACGAAGTCACGGTCCGGCGCCACGGCATCCTCCAACTCGATCCGCAGTGCAGGGTACTCCAACTGCGCCTTCAGCTGTGCACACCGTTGCGCCCCGAACGAATCCGGGAAACGAGCGATGGCCTCCTCGCACAAGGTGCGTGCCGTGCGGTTCTCCCACTTCCACGCATCGCTGGCCAGCCGAACGAATTTCGACCCTTGGTCGCGGTGCCACACTGCGAGCGCATAGGTGACCTCGGCCGAGCTCGCCTCATCGGGAACGCGGCTGCGCAAGGTGTTCAAGGCGTCCACGTACAATGAGTCCTTCTCCGCCAGCACGCTGTGTTCACGTACGTAGGCCAGCCGTTGCAAGCTCACATCCACCAGTGCTTCCAACTTGTCGTCGTTGAGGTGCGCGTGCTCCAACCGTTGGTAGATGCGCATGGCCTGGAACTCCCACGCCGTGCTGTCGCGGTGCTGCAGGGCGCGCAGCGCGAACGGCTCGAACAGGCCGAAGTCCTTCGGATCGTCCAGCTTGAACCGCCACGCCGGTTCGGTGATGCGCGTTTCGCTGTTGGTGAAGACCTCCAACGCGCGGTGGGCCAGGACATCGTACATCGTAGGACGCAGTGCCACCGCCGTGCCTTCGCTCACCAACAAGGATCCCAGGTCGCCCACGGGTAGTTGCAACAGGGTATCCGCTGGTTCCACCGAAGCCTGGTAGTGGGCGATCACCTTCGCCATGAACTGGCCTTGGGTCCAGGTCTCCGGATCGGACGTGGGCGTACCCAGCTCGGTACGCTCCATGATGCGCCAACGATCGCTCTGGTAGAGCTGCCACCACCCTTCGGCCACGGCGGAGTGCAGGAGCTGCTTCAATGGCACGGGGGCTTCCGCAGCGCGCGCTTCCATGGCCATCAAGGCACTGTCGTTTGAGCGGCCGATGACGGGGAGGAAGGCGGACCGGTAATGCCAGGCGCGGTACTCGTTGCGCCAGTCGCCGGCCGCACGAGCTTCGCTCAGGAGCGCTTCGGTGCGTTCCAAGGCCGTGGCGAATTGCCCCAGGCGCTGCAAGGAGTCCACCGCTGACCAGCGCGGATCGGGAGCGCCACCGTTGTTCACGACCGCGCGGTTGGAACGGCAGGTGACGAAGAGAAGGACGAGAAGGAGCAGTGGGGTCGTGCGGACAAAGCGCATGCGTGATGGGTTCGCCGCAAAGGTCAGCAGCGGTTGGCGATCGCACCCCATCCAAAAGCCGGACCGTTCTTTCGCGTCCCTTCACCATCCATATGCATGCTCCATCTTCGTGGCGTGCAATTGCCCGACCCTTCTCTTTTCCTCCAACGCCTCTTCGAAGCGCTGGCCCACGACGGCATCGTGACGGACGGTTTGCCCCTGGACCATCTGTGCTATCGTGTGGAGACCACCGACCGCTACACCGCGATGAAAGCGCTGCTTTCCGAGAACGGCTGGTGCCTGGGCGAGCACACCATCGGTGGCCGGCCCATCGCCACCTACACGTTGACCACACCATTCTCCTTTCAAGGGCGCAGCATTGAGGTGGTCGAGCTGCCTGCTCCAAAAACCGGCAGCCCCTACACCGAGGGCTGGGAACATGCAGAATTCGTGGTGGACGAAGAGCCGAAGGCCTTCGCTGCGCGCTATCCACAGTTGAACTGGGACCTGAGCGGCGCCGATAAGAAGAACAACGCCGATGTGCGGCTCAACTGTGCCGGCTTCAGTGTGAAGTTCCACCGGCGGGCGTTGGTGGTGGTGATCGCGGGGGAAGAGGAGACTAGCGACTGAACCGCTCCACCTTCACCTCTTCATCCAACTGCTTCCCATCGTACAGGTGATCGCACAAGTGCTGCGCACACCACGGCGCCAACACCACGCCGCGTGAGCCCAAGCCGTTGAAGACCATTTCGTGCGGCCCGATGTGGCCGAGCACCGGACGGCGGTCCTTCGAGGCAGGACGCACGCCGCACCAGTGGTCCATCACTACCACCTCGCGCTCCACCAAACGCTCAGTGCGATCGAGCAGGTAACGGCGCGCTTCTTCCGATGGGCCGCTCCACACATCGTCCCAGGCGAAGGTGGATCCGACACGGTAGACCTCATTGCCCATGGGCAACAAGAACACACCGCGATGCACGATGCGATCCAGCTGTAGACCAGGTATCCTCACAGTGAGGCCTTCGCCCTTCACGGGCACCAGTCCGGGCGCCGATGAGAAGGGGCCACCGCAATGCACCAACAGCGGTGCGGTGCAGTCCAGCACGCCCACCCCATCGGCATAGTGCGTGATCCCGGCTTGATCGATACGCACCTCACGCAACGCACCCTCCGCACGCAGGACCGCGCGGTGTGCCCCGAGCATGGCCCGCACATCCACCCATGCGCAGCGATCGATGATGCCCCTTCCGTACGGCTGAGGTAATGCATCGAGCACTTGATGGGCAGTGGTATCCATGCGCACGAACCTCGCGGTGTCAGCGTCCTTGGTGCGCAACTGCCAGATGCCCGCCTCTTGTGCGGTGGGGAACACGGCGACGAGCGGCATGGGGTGCCAGAAGACCTGATCGTACTGCAAGCCTAGGTCGCGGTAGAACGCCCCGGCGATGGCGAGCATTTCCGAGGCGCGCCACGTAAGCACGGTACGGCGCAAGGCCACGGGATTCACCAGGCCCGCCGCCACTTCCGATGCACGACCCGCGAGTGGCACATCGAAAACCACTACACGTTTACCCCGTTGTTGTAAGGTGTTGGACAGGACGGTGCCCGCCAAGCCCTGGCCGATGATGATGACGTCGTGGGTGAACGAAGGTGCGCGCACGGGCGCAAAGATCGGTGGAATAGCAGGGGCAGTGCCTTCGCCAAGGCTCCGGCAGGCGAGGCAGTAAGCAGGGGCGGGTGCAGGGGCACTTAAGCCGCCAACAAGCGCTTCATGCGCCGGAGCAGTTCTTCCTGATCGTAGGGCTTCTGCACGAGCTCGTTGGCGCCGGTGCTGCGCACGGTGGCGTGCAGGTGCGGCAGGTCGTAGGCGGTGAGGATCATCACCGGGGTGTCGATGCCGCAGGCGCGTAGATTCTCCACCAAGGCCAAGCCATCGATATGCGGCAGGCCGAGGTCGATGAGTATGAGGTCCGCGGGTCGCACGTCGAGGTAGGTCAATAGCCCACGGCCATCACGCAGCGCGCTGACATCCCAGCCTGCGACGAGCAGCCTTTTCTCTAGAAGCTTGCGGACGAGCGCGTCGTCCTCCACCAGCACCACATGAGGCATGGTGGTTTGTACGTGGAAAGGAACGCTGAGGTTCGGCTGATCGACAACCCTACCGGTAGCGCAGGGCGATGGAAACCGATCTATATCACCTCCTCCCCCGGCCTGAAGATCCAGAACTTCTGACCGACGAAGTTGAAGACCGAGCACGAACCCGTGGCACCGGCGAAAGCGACGAAGTACTTGAACGGCACCTCGGCGAGCCAGGCTTGCGTGTGCAGCAGGTGCAAGAGCCCGGAGTTGATGCCCACGTTGAGCACGAGCGAGAGCCCGTAGATCAGCAGGAAACGCATCAACCGCCCGGTATCGCGGTCCTTGCGGCGCCAGGTCCAGCGTTTGTTGAACCAATACGTCACGGATAAGCCGCAGAGGAAGGAGAGGCTCTTGCTCACCGCCTCGTTGTCCAAGGTCTCACCGAACGCATCGGCCGGGAACAGGTTGAGGAAGACGTAGTAGCACGCCAGGTCGGTCAGCACCGCCAGCCCGCCGATCAGCACGAACTTGGTGAGCTGCTTCTTGTTCTCCGAAAGGGCCTTGGCGCGGGCTACGACCATGGATTCGCTGTTCGCCGCGTGCTAGAAGCGGCCGGTTATGCCCTTGAAGATATCATTCCCGTTGGCGAAGAGGATCAGCCCGAAGAGCAGGATCATGCCCACCATCTGCGCCACCTCCATCACCCGCTGGGGTGCGGGCTTGCCGGCGATCATCTCGTAGATCAGGAAGAGTACGTGGCCGCCATCCAAAGCGGGGATCGGCAGGATGTTCATGAAGGCGAGGATGATACTGAGGAAGGCCGTCATGTTCCAGAAGGCGTTCCAGTCCCACTCCGAGGGGAACATGTTGCCGATGGCGCCGAAACCACCGATCTGCTCGGCCCCGCTCTTGGTGAAGAGCAGCTTCAACGAGCGCACGTAGCCGCCCAGTGTCTCCAACCCGTAGTTGATGCCGGCCGGGATGGACGCGAAAAAGCCGTATTCCTCCTTCACCGTAGCGAACCCCTCGCCGCGCTCCGCCAGTTTCTTGTAGGTCATGGGACCCAAGCCCACCTTCCCTTCGGCATCCACTTGCGCGTTCACCGTGAGCGTGTCCGATCCGCGCAACACGGCGATCGCCACCTCCTTGCCCTTCTCCTCCTGCATGGTCTTGCGGAAATCCTCGAAGAAAAGCGTCTGCTTGCCGTTCACGGAAAGTACACGATCACCTTTCGAGAGGCTGGTCTTCGCGGCCGCTCCACCGGGCAGGATGCTGTCGATGTAGAACGGCAGGCGTACGGCCATGATCTCCTTCTCCCCAGCGGCCAACGCCTGCTGGTTGAGGCCTTCGGGCAGGGCGATGGTCACTTGCACACCGTTGCGTTCCACCACCATGGTGCGCGCATCATCGATCATGATCGCCTTGCCGGCTTCACCGGTGGTCTTGGGTGCCACGCCATCGATGCTGATGATGCGATCACCTTCCTGCACACCGGCCGCCACCAGCGTCTTGCTCGGATGGATGCCGTACGTCGCGTTGCTGATAGGCAGGTACTCGCGACCCCACACGAAGAGCACCATGATGTAGATGAGCATGCCGAGCAGCAGGTTCACAGTGACCCCACCGATCATCACGATCAGGCGCTGCCAGGCGGGCTTGCTGCGGAACTCCCACGGTTGGGCGGGCTGGGCCATCTGCTCCTTGTCCATGCTCTCGTCCACCATGCCGCTGATCTTCACGTACCCACCAAGCGGTAACCAGCCCACGCCGTATTCGGTGTCCCCCACTTTCTTCTTGAAGAGCGAGAACCAGGGATCGAAGAAGAGGTAGAACTTCTCCACGCGGATCTTGAACCAACGCGCGGGCAGGAAATGGCCCAGCTCGTGCAGGACAACGAGTATGGAGAGGCTCAGGATGAGCTGGGTGGCTTTGATCAGGAATTCCATGCAGGGGTTCGTTCGCGTGCCACGCGCCGCGCTTCGGCGTCGCTGGCTTCGAGGTCGGCTAGTTCAGGTTGAAGAACGAAAGGAACTGTGTTCAGCGTATCCGCGATGAGGTCGCTCATCTCCAGGAAGCCGATGCGGTCCTTCAAGAAGTGCTCCACGGCCACTTCATTGGCGGCGTTGAGCACACAGGGCGCATTGCCGCCCTTCTCCATGGCCTCCAGCGCCAGCGCCAGGTTGCGGAAGGTGTGGAGGTCGGGCTGCTCGAAGGTGAGCGCAGGATACTTCGTGAAATCGAACCGCGGCCAAGCGGTGGGCAACCGGTCCGGGTAGGCCATGGCGTACTGGATCGGCAGCTTCATGTCCGGGAGGCCCATCTGTGCCTTCATGCTGCCATCGCGGAACTGAATGATGCTGTGGATGATGCTCTGGGGATGCACAATGATCTCGATCTGCTCAGCCTTCAGGTTGAAGAGCCATTTCGCTTCGATCGCCTCCAAGCCTTTATTCATCAGGCTGGCACTGTCGATCGTGATCTTCGCACCCATGTCCCAGTTGGGATGCTTGAGGGCCTGCGCTTTGGTGACCTTCGCCAGATCCTCGCGCGACTTCCCCCGGAACGGACCGCCGCTCGCCGTGAGTATGATCTTCTCGATCGGATTGTGCCACTCACCGGCGAGGCATTGGAAGATGGCGCTGTGCTCGCTGTCCACCGGGTAGATGTTCACACCCTTGTCGCGCGCCGCCTTCGTCACCAGTTCACCGGCCACCACCAAGGTCTCCTTGTTGGCCAAGGCGATGTGTTTGCCCGCATCGATCGCCGCCAAGGTGGGCCGCAGACCGGCATACCCTACCAGTGCGGTGAGCACCAGTTCGATGCCTTCCATGCGCACACATTGCTCCAAGGCTTCCGCACCAGCATACACTTTGATACCCGCAGGAAAGAGGGCATCCTTGGTGGCATCGAGCTTGGCCGCATCGCCGATCACCACGGCGTTGGGCTTGAACTCCAAGGCCTGCTGGATGAGCAGGTCCACGTTGTTGCCGCAGCTGAGCAGCTCCACCTCGAAGTGTTCTGGCTGCTCGCGCACCACGTCCAACGCTTGGGTGCCGATGGAGCCCGTGGAGCCGAGGATGGCGATGCGTTTTTGCATGTGCTCAGGCGTTCCTGCGCTCATGGGGTCATGAGCTCCTGTTCGCCAAGGGAAGGGTGCAAAGATCGCATTTGGCGGGGGATGCGCGGCACCACCTCACCGCTTCGCGGCCGCCCGTCGCAATCGATCGTTGATGGCGCGCCCCAACCCTTCATCCGGAAAGCGCTCGGCCAGGATCACGTCAACGTCGCTCGCATCCAGCGCGCGCAGCGCCGCGAAGAGGTTGCGCGTCGCTTCTTCGATATTCCCACTTGGTGCCAACACTTCATTGCGGTGTACCGCGTACGCGCGCTGGAAACCGATGACACCGACGCGCTTATCCTCGAACATCGGCAACAGCTCGGCCACATCGCCCACAAGCACCGCCTTCAGCGGCGCATAGTGGCTCTCGAGCATCCCGGGCGCAGCCGGTACCACTTGCTTCACCGCCGCTTGCACGCGACCGATCACCGCTTCGATGGCTTCCACCGGCACACCGCCTGGCCTGTATAACACCCAACACGTTCCGTCCCACCCGATGATGGTGCTCTCGACACCTACCGCGCACGCACCGCCGTCCAGGATGTACGGGATGGCTTCGCCCAGTTGATCGGCCACATGCTGCGCGGTGGTCGGGCTCACATAGCCGAAGGGGTTCGCACTGGGCGCTGCCAACGGGAAGTCCAGCCGCTTCAACAAGTCCAAGGCCAACGGATGCGCGGGCATGCGGACCCCGACCGTGTCCAAGCCACTCGTAACGATGTCTGGCACTTCAGGGCGTTTCGGTAGCACAAGCGTGAGCGGACCAGGCCAGAAAGCGCCCATGAGCTGCTCGGCTCCCGGGGGCAGCTCACGCACCACCGAATGCACATCCGCTGGTCGGCCGATGTGCACGATCAATGGATCGAAGCTGGGGCGCTGTTTGGTGGTGAAGATGCGCAACACCGCTTCGGGATCGAAGGCGTTCGCCGCGAGACCGTACACTGTTTCCGTGGGAATGGCCACCACCGAACCGCGCTGCAGCAAGGCAGCGGCATGGGCCACATCGGTACCAATGGAGGCGGACATGGCGCAAAGGTCCGCATCTTGGCGATCCGCTCCCGATGGCTTCCATTCTGCCCCACACGATCAGGTCTTGGATGGGCGACATCCGCTTCTGGGTGGCGCTGGCCTTCGCACTGCGGCTGATCGGTATCGGCAACCCGCCGTTGGAGACTTCGCACCACTGGCGTCAGACCTCGGTGTTGATGGTGGCCCGCAACTACGCGGAACAGGGTGTGGACCTGTTGCATCCACGCATGGATACGGCCGGTACGCTCACGGGCATCACCGGCATGGAATTCCCACTGCTCAACATGCTCATCGCCTGGGGCATGCTGCTCTTCGGCGATGCATATTGGCCTGGCCGATTGATCGTGCTAATCGCTGGTAGCGTGGGTGTACTGCGCTTCCACAAGCTGGTGGGCCGGTACCTCGGTGCACGTGTGGCGTTGTACGCAGCGCTCTTGTTGCTGTTCTCACTGTGGTTCATGTACGCCCGCAAGGTGATGCCCGATGTGTTCGCCTTATCGCTGGTGCTCGTTGGTCTAGAACGCTTGGACGCAGCACGCGGGATACGCAACCCGTGGGCCGCGTTGGTGCTGGGCTCGCTGCTGATCGGAGCCGGTCTGCTCAGCAAGATCACCGCGGGCTGCTTGTTGGCCGTTTGGCCGGTGCTTGCGTGGCCGCACCGGAATTCCCGCATCAATCAGCTAGCGACTGGGCTGATCGCCGTGGCGACAGTACCAGCGTTGTGGTGGTACTTCCGCTGGGTGCCGCACCTCGTAGAGACCTATGGCTTCTGGCATTTCTTCATGGGTGGATCGATGGTGGAGGGCGCCGGTCAACTGATGCGCAACTGGCCACGCACACTGGACAACTTCTACTTCGATGCCCTCCGGTTCAGCGGTTTCGCAGTGTTCCTTCTGGGCCTGTACTTCGCTGTGAGGCGCCGTCAGCATACGCTGCTCTTGGCTTTCGCACTGCTCTCTGGATCATTCCTCGTGGTGATGCTGAAGGCTGGTGACACGTTCTGGGTGCACGCCTATTATGTGCTCCCCTTCATCCCCGCCATGGCTCTTCTTGGTGGTTATGGGCTTGCCCAACTACACGATGCTCGCTGGGTCCAGATCCTGCTCGTGGTCGTGGCGGTGGAAGGCCTCGCCGCACAAGCCAACGACTTCCGCCTGAGCCCGCCGCTGGTGCCCCTGTTGCAGCTTGAAGAGGACCTCGGCCAAGACAAAGGACTGATCGCGATGAATACCGGACAAGTGCCCACGGCCATGTATTTCGCACATCGTCGTGGTTGGACCATGACGAATGCAGCGCTCGCGGATCCAGCTACGCTGGAAACACTACAGCAGGAAGGGTGCACGCGCATCGTAGTGTTCAAGCGCACGTTCGATACGGTGGTGGAACTACCGTGGCCGGTGTTGCTGGAAAGCGACCTCTACCGCATCCACGTAGCGCCGGGTGTGGAGATAGCGCCCCATTGAGGGGCTGGCTGTAGGCTTTCTTCGCCGTTTTCACACTTCTTAACCTGCCACGCATCCGTTCGGCACGATTTCCGCGTAGGTGTACCTGAACCAACAACGGACTATCATGCCACGCGCAAAAAAGAAACTGGTGCTGACCCAGCCCATCAAGGAAGGACTCAAGGCCATCAAAGTGCAACTCGACCACCGCACGGTGATCACACTGGCCAGCTTGAAGGCCTTGGAGTTCTGGAAGAAGCGCTACCCGCAGGCCGTGGTGATCGGCTAAGTCACCCCAAGCCCTCCACGTACCGCCGATCGTTGGCCAACCGCGGCACTTTGCTCTGGGCATCGTTCATGCCGCGCGCCTTCATCCAGCTGGCGAAGGCACCCCGCGCTAATGGACGGATCACCAACGGACGCAGCACCTTGCCGGTGATGAGGTCGCGGTAGTACACGTTGCGTTGCTGCAACGCGGCATCGATCCGTTGTGCGAATTGCTCCATGTCAGCAGGAGGCGCAGCGAATTCGATGTGCCATTCGTGGTAGGGCAGTCCTGCTTGTGGCGCAAGCTGCGGTGCCACGGTGAACTCAGCCACCTCGCACGGCATCGCCGTCATCGCATCCTTCAGCGCCCCTTCCACCTCTTCGGCGATCACGTGTTCGCCAAAGGCACTGGTGAAATGCTTGGTGCGCCCGGTGACCACGAT
>DAOORM010000016.1:10936-15688 GCA_035389265.1 Flavobacteriales bacterium
CCGCCGATCAGCTTTTCCATGCGGCTGCGGTACGGCGCGTAGTTCACACCACCGTAGACGAACAGCGAGAAGTTCGGGAACACGCTCTTCACATCGGCCTTGCCGGTGCGTGACAAGAGCCGCTCGAAGTACATCTGCACCCAAGCCGGTATGCCGCTGATCAAGCGCATGTCGGCGCGCATGGTCTCGGTCACGATGGCTTCCACCTTCGTCTCCCAATCCGCGATGCTGTTGGTGGCGAAGCTGGGCATGCGGTTCTTGAGCAGGTAGCGCGGCACATGGTTGGCCACGATCCCGCTGAGACGCCCGCTGGGGATTGGGAAGTTGTGATCCAGAACGGGGCTGCCCTGCAGGAATATCATCTTGCCTCCCACGAAGTCGGCATTGCCGCTGTGGTGGATGTAGGCCAGCAGGGCCCGGCGTGCGCTGCCGATGTGGTTGGGCAGGCTCTCCTTGGTGATGGGGATGTATTTGGCGCCGCTGGTGGTGCCGCTGGTCTTGCAGAGGTAGAGCGGCTTGCCCGGCCAGAGCACATCCTCCTCGCCGAACTTGATGCGATCGATGTAGGGCTTGAAGCCCTCGTAATCGCACAAGGGCACCGCTTGTACCAAGCCGGCATGGTCCTCCACTGCGTGGATCCGATGTTCCCGACCGAAAGAGGTGTCACCGCCGAAACGGATGAGCTCCTTCAGCACCGTGGCCTGGGTGGCCACTGGATCCAGGGCACGCCGCATGACCGCTTCTGTCACGTAACGCGCGTACGGCTTGGCGATGGTGGTCTTGAGGCTCATGCTGCGCGCTTCAAGAACAGGTGCAGGCAAAGGAGCACGGAACGCCTTGGTTCCGGCCCTTGCTTCCGCTCCTCGTGTTCGCCATCATTCGAAAACCATGTACGCCTGTGGATCCACCGGCTCGCCGTTGAGCCAAAGCTCGAAGTGCAGGTGCGGCCCTGTGGTGAGCTCACCGCTATTGCCCACGATGGCGATCGCTTCGCCGGCTTTCACCTTATCACCCACCTCCTTCAACAATACACTGTTGTGCTTGTACACGCTCACCAAGTCGTTGGCATGTTGGATCTGCAGCACATGGCCCGCGTCCGTCGTCCAACTGGCCAGGGTGACCGTACCCGACAGGCAGGCTTTCACAGCGGCATCGGCCTTGGCCACGATGTCGATGCCGAAGTGGCTCTTCTTGCGTTCGTACTTGCTGGTGACGATCCCGCGCAGCGGAGGGAAGAAGAACACGCCGGCCAGCTCCTTGCGTTCAGCGGTGGCACCGCCCTCCTTCACGCTGAAGGCCTCCTCGCGCGCCACCCGTTGCCGCAACAAGCTGTCGGCTTCACCGGGCTCCAGATCCTGGGGTGAAGGGGCTTCCGCCAACGGAGCGAAGAGATTCGCGCTATCGGCCGGGGCTTCCCCCTTCAACACGGCCCGCAGGTTGGCGATGTAGAGGTCGCGCTCGTGCAAGCGCTGCCCCAATGAATCCGCCAACACCAAGCTGCGGTAGGCGTTCCGTTTCGTTTCCTGATCCGCGTAACCCGGGATGTAGCGCTTCAGCGGGGTGAAGACGATGACCGCCGTGACGAAGGCGCCGTAGAGCAGGAAGGCGGCCGTGCCCAGCAACAACACGTTGAGTCGGTTCAACCGCATGGTGAAGCGCTCCTCGAACGTGCTGTCGTTGATCAGCATCAGCCGATACCGGTCGCGCAGCTTGCGCAAGAGCTTGCGCTTCGCGGTCTTGCGGTCCTTCTCCGGGCTAGCTGGTGCGACGGGCATCGGACAAATATCGGTCGCCGCCAACGGAAGCCGGTCGATGCGGCTGGCGATGAAGAACGAGCCTGCCTACTTTCGGCCCGTGCCTTTCGTTGAACGCTACGCCGATATCAAGGCCTCCGAGGGCGTTACGCTGCGCGGATCGGTACGCCACGCCGCGCTACACGCTCTTTCCGCAGCGCAACGGTTGCGCGGTGCCACCGAACAGGCGCTTCGGAGCCCGCGGGTGCAGTTCCTCTACATCCACCACACCTTCACAGACGAGCTTCGGGCGCTGGAGCGCATGGTGAACGACCTCGCGCGAACGCACACCTTCATCAGTTACAGCGAAGCGGTGGAGCGCGTGCTGAGCGGACGCATCGACAAGCCTTACCTCTGCGTGAGCTCCGATGATGGATTCCGCAACAATCTCGATGGTGCAAGCGTCCTGCGCGACCTGGGCATCAGTGCATGTTTCTTCATCAACCCCGGCTTGATCGGACTGCGCGATGAGCCTGTGATCCGCCGGATCTGCGCCGAACGCTTCCACCTGCCACCGGTGCGTTTCCTTGATCGTGCGGAGCTGGACGAACTGGCAGCTATGGGCCACGAGATCGGATCGCACACGTGGGAGCACCAGAACATGGCGCGCATACCACACGAGGTGCTTGTGGAGGATATCGCCAAGACCCGACACACCTTGATCGAGTGGGTGGGGCGGGCGGACCACTTCGCTTTCCCATATGGCCGCTTGACTGACTTCACGGCCGCTGGGTACCAGGCCGTGCTGGAGGCTGGGCACACCAGCTGCGCCACCGCCGAACGCGGCTGTCATGCGAACAAAGCGCCTGTGGCTGCGGAACATTTGCTCATCCGGCGCGACCACATCATCCTTGACTGGCCCTTGGCGCATGTGCGATACTTCCTGGCCACCAACGCCCTGCGGGGTGATGCCAGCGGCAATCCATACCTGCGATCGGCATGAGGGTGGTGATCCTCACCAGCGCGCGTCAGGGCACGGCCAGTCATCACCTGCCTTTCCTGGTAGGTGATGAGGGGTTCACGGTCGTGCGGGTGATCCTCGCCGAAGGCCACACAAAGCCGAAAGGTCATTGGAAAAAGAAGCTGCGCAAGGTCCTGCGCATCGGTCCGCTCGGGGCCTTGATCGGCTATCGGATGCGGCGATGGTATGGCGCAGATCTGAAGGCCCTCGCCGCCATCGAGGACATCGCCGTGGTGTGCGAACGACTCGGCATCGATCTCGTGACCACACCGGCGGTGAACCATCCGGAGACGGTGGAAGCGCTGCGCGCTAGCACAGCCGATATCGCGGTCAGTCTCGGGAATGGTTACATCGGCAGCAAGGTGTTCGGTGTTCCTCGGTCGGGGATGATCAACATCCACCACGAGATCCTGCCGGCCTACCAGAACGCCCAAGGGGTGATCTGGCAGCTCTACAACGACTCCACGGAAACGGGCTACACCATCCACCGGATCGATAAGGGCATTGATACAGGAGCCATCATTCATCAAGGAAAGGTTCCGATCCAGTTCCAGGAGAGCCTGGGCGCCACCGTCACCCACACCATGAAAACCGTGCTCGATACCAGCGCCCTGGGGCTTTGCACGGTATTGGCCGACCTGCCCGCGCACCTCGCCCAAGCACGTTCGCAAGGTCCAGGGGCGAAGTGGACCACACCGACCTTCTGGCAGTTCCTCCGGATACGCCGCAACCACATGGCCTTGCGCGAACGATCGGCAAGGTGAGGCGTGGTGCGCACCTTTGTCTCAATGGGCAGCGCGCAAGCACCCTTCCGTGTGGCCACTTTGGCCGTATTCCTGGGCCTGACCTTGATCCCGCTCGTGCGGCCCGGCATGTTCATGGACGGTCTGCTTTACCTCACGGTGGCCCACAACCTAGCGCATGGCTTCGGTAGCTTCTGGCAGCCGCGTTTCAGCCAGGAAGGACTCCTTCAGCAACCCACCTTCCACGAGCATCCCCCGCTGGCCTTCGGGATGGAAGCCCTCTGGTTCCGGATTTTCGGCGATGGTTTCTGGGTGGAAGGCGCGTATGCCTTGGCCATGGCCGTGCTTACCGGCTGGCTGCTGATCCTGCTCTGGCGCATGGTCTGGGGGCCGGAAAAGCCGGAAAGGGATCTCTGGTGGCTGCCGGTGCTCTTCTGGATCATCACTCCGGCCGTCCATTGGAGCGTTCAGAACCACATGCAGGAGAATACCATGGCCGTCTTCACCGTGGCGGCTGTCCTCTGCACCGTGCGCGGGATGCGCGCGGTTGGCCATGCATGGGGCCACTTCGCGGCCGTGGGCCTGCTATCCTGTGCAGCGGCTCTGGTGAAAGGCCCTCCCGGGCTCTTCCCGATCGGTGCGCCTTTGCTTTGGGGCCTGTTCGCCAGTCGCCCAGACCTGCGCAAGGGTATGTTGGGCACGGTGGTAGCCTCAGCCTGTCTGGTCCTGTGCTTCGTGTTTTTGTTCAGCTGGCCCGAGGCGAGGTCCAGTTTGATGCAGTATGCCGAAGGTCGCTTGCTGCATCGGATAGACCAAGACCCGACCGTGGATTACCGCTGGCGTACCGTGCAGCACCTCTTCCTGGCCATGCTCGGTCCGCTGCTGTTGACCTTGATCGCGGTGCTATCTGCTCGCCGGAGCGGCCAACAAGGCCCGATGGTAGCTGGGAAAAAAGCTACGGCCTTGATAGCCATCGGACTCAGCGGCGCGCTCCCCTTGATGCTCACCATGGTGCAGAAGTCGTTCTACATGGTGGCCGCCCTGCCCATGATCGCGGTAGGCCTTGCGGTGTGGGCCGCACCCCAGGTCGTGCGCTGGACGGAACACGAGCGCACTGCTCCCGGAAGGAAAGCCATGAACACCGTGGCCTTGTTGAGCCTAGCCGCCGTGCTGCTGGCCGCCGTGCTGTTCTTCGGTAAACCCTCGCGTGATGCCGAACTGCTGAACGACACTGCGCTGATCGGCGGGGTGGTTC
>DAOORM010000017.1:0-15131 GCA_035389265.1 Flavobacteriales bacterium
GTTCCCGGTGGCGACAGCAAGAAGCCCTGGGGAAAATACGTGATCGCCTACAACAAGATCACCAAGGACCGTTACCTGCCCACCGGCCCCGAGCTGACCCAGAGCGCACAGCTTTACAGCATCGACGGCGATAAGATGGAACTGCTGCTGGACTTCCCCACCACGGGCGAGCCGCACTATGCACAGTCCATCCCTGCCGAACTGGTGAAGCCGCGTGAGGTGAAGTTCTTCAAGATCGAGGAGAACGAGCACCCCTTCGTGGCCAAGGGTGAGAAGGAGACCAAGATCGAGCGTCGCGGCAAGGAGGTGCATGTGTGGATGACCACCATCCGCTCGCACTTCGCACCGGACAATATCGAGGGTGTGAAGCTGGGTGATGAGGTGTACTTCCACGTGACCAACCTGGAGCAGGACTGGGATGTACCGCATGGCTTCGCGATCAAGGGTGCTGCCAACGCCGAGTTGCTGCTGATGCCCGGGGAGACGCAGACATTGAAATGGGTACCCACCCGTGTGGGCGTGACACCGATGTATTGCACGGACTTCTGCTCTGCCCTCCACCAGGAGATGCAGGGCTATGTGCGGGTATCACCGGCCAACAGTACAGTACCACTGACCGCATTGACCGTTTCCGTGGACGCGGAACTGTAGGAAGGTTCCTCACCACCTGACAGTGACCACGGCCCCGGTACATGCCGGGGCCGTGGTCCTGAAAGGCCTCATCTTATTGATCAATTGCCCATGAAGCCCATCTCCCGTGTGATGATCGCCCTGGCCGCACTGTCGCTGCTGGTGCTCCTGTTCGTCCCCATCTGGCGCATTGATCTTGCCGCACCTCAGTATCCGGAAGGCCTGTTCATCCAGATCTATGCCGACCACTTCGCCGGTGATGTGGAGAAGATCAACGGCCTGAACCACTATATCGGCATGGGCACCATCCATGACGAGATGTTCCCCGAGTTCGAGTATCTGCCCAAGGTGCTGATCGCCTTGGCTGTCTTCGGTGTGCTCGCCGCCATTTGGGGCAAGCGTCAGGGGCTCTTCGCGGGCCTCATCACCCTCACGCTCTTCGGGCTGTGGGCGCTGTATGACATGTACAAATGGGGCTACAGCTATGGCCACGACCTGGATCCGCGCGCAGCGATCAAGGTGGAGGGCCAGGCCTACCAGCCCCCGTTGATCGGCCATAAGCAACTGCTGAACTTCGATGCCTGGTCCACGCCCGATACCGGCGGCTGGATCCTTTTCGGTGTGATGGCCCTGCTGGCCGGTGTGTATTTCCTTGAACTTCGTCGGAAGAGACCGGCCAAGCCCATAACTGCATGATGCGCATGAGTTCCTTCATCCTGTTCATAGCCCTTACGCTGCTGTCCTGCACACCAGCGGAACCGACCATTGAATTCGGGAAGGCGGAGTGTGCCCACTGCCGCATGAACGTGGTGGACCGCCAGTACGGCGCCGCGCTGGTGACTGAAAAGGGCCGCCAGTACGTGTTCGATGATGTGTCCTGCATGGTGCACTTCGTGGCCAAGGGTACGGTGGCGGAAGGCCAGGTATCCGCTTGGTACGTGTGCGACCACTCCGCTCCCGGCACCTTGATCGATGCCACCACGGCGCTGTACCTCCATGGCCCTTCCTTCCGCAGTCCGATGCGGGGTGATGTGGCCGCCTTTGCCGGGGAACAAGCGCGGAATACCGCCGCCGCACAAGGCGACGCAGAAGCAATGGATTGGAACGCCGTGCGCCAACTGCTGGCCGAGTGATGGACAGGGGATGAGGGAACTGTTGATCCTCCTACTGGCCTGCCTGAGCGTAACGCATGTGGGTGCCCGAACGTGGAGGTATCGCAGCGGTGCCGGTGCTTCGCTGCAGACCGTGATCAACGGAACTGCTGCGGGCGATACCGTGCTGGTGGAAGGCACTGTGAGCGAAGGCAGCATCCGGGTGGACCGACCGCTGGTACTGCTGGGCGGCGCCGATGCAGTGATCGACGGCGGTGGGGAGGATGACGCGTTGCTGATCACTGCCGATCATGTGACGGTAAAGGGCTTCACCATCCGTGGCTCCCGCCGGAGTAATCTGGACGACATGTCGGGCATCAAGGTGAACGAATGCCGTGGCGTGGTGATCGAAGACAATTTCTTGGACAAGTGCTTCTTCGCGATCTACCTCAGCGGTGTCAAGGATGCGCGGGTCCAAGGCAATACTGTGCTGGGAGAGCCGGGTGCGGAGGACTTCATGGCCAATGGCATCCACCTGTGGAAATGCAGCAATGCCACCATCCGCAACAACCGGATCGAGAACCACCGCGACGGCATCTACTTCGAGTTCGTGACGGACTCGCACATCATCGGCAATACCTCCTTGCACAATCTGCGCTACGGGCTGCACTTCATGTTCAGTCACCGTGATGCGTACGAGGACAACCATTTCGAGGACAACGGGGCCGGCGTGGCCGTGATGTTCAGCAAGGAGATCGCCATGCGCCGCAACCACTTCCTGGCCAATCGTGGTGCCAGCGCGTATGGGCTGCTGTTGAAGGAGATCAACGATGGCGAGATCATCGGCAATACGTTCCAGGACAACACCACGGGGATCATGATCGACGGTTGCAACCGGATCAACGTGCGCGACAATGAGTTCCGGCTGAACGGATGGGCCCTTCGGCTCTTCGCCAATGCCATCGACTGCGACTTCCGGGGCAACACCTTCGCAGGCAATACCTTCGACGTGAGCACCAACGGGTCGCTGATCCCCAACACCATGAACGGCAACTACTGGGACCGCTACGCGGGCTATGACCTGGATCGCGACGGTCATGGCGATGTACCGCACCGCCCGCTGGGCTTCTTCACCCTGCTGGTGGAGATGCAGCCCTACGCCATGGTGTTCTCGCGCAGCCTCTTCGTCTCGCTGCTGGACCGAGCCGAGCGTTTGATCCCCTCGCTGACGCCTGAGAGCATGAAGGACGACCGTCCCCTGATGCGACCACCGGTGCGAAAGAACCGAGCGGTCGCCGTGGCGAACAAGAGGCTTTTCCCTCATTCAGCATTCGTCATTTTTCATTCATCATTTTTCATTCCAGCTGGGATGGGGCTGAATGAAAAATGGAGAACATCAGAGCATTCCGTGGTTCTGGTGCATCCATTCATCTTCCCCCTTGGAGGTCGCTACTACGATCATGGCTGAAGCACGCATTACTTACCACGGTGTGGGCAAGCGCTACGGCAAGCTGTGGGCCTTGCGCAAGGTGGATTGCGCGTTCCATGCCGGAGAGGTGGTGATGCTGATCGGTCCCAACGCCAGCGGCAAGACCACCCTGATCAAGAGCCTGCTCGGTCTGGTGAGTCCCACGGAAGGACACATCACGGTGAACGGCCAGGTGATCGGCAGCGATCCCGCTTATCGCAAGGCCATCGGCTACATGCCGCAGATCTCGCAGTTCCCGGCCACGCTCACCATCGGCCAGTTGTTGGAGATGATGGCCGACATCCGCGAGCTGCGTGCTGACGAGGTGGAGGACAGCCTGGTGGAGGAACTGGGTCTGAGCGCCCAGCTGGACAAGCGGCTCTCCACCCTCAGCGGTGGCACCAAGCAAAAAGTGAGCGCGGTGCTGGCACTGCGCTCGAGGCCCAACATTTTGGTGATGGACGAACCCACGGCAGGACTGGACCCGGTCTCCTCCCAGCGCGTGTTGCAGCGTGCGGCCGCCGTGCGCGATGCCGGAGGCACGGTGCTCATCACCTCGCACCTGATGGAGGAGGTGGAATCGCTCGCCGATCGCGTGGCCTACCTGGAGGACGGCAACCTGAAGTTCCTGCTGCCGGTGCAGGAGATCCTTTCCTCCACGGGAAGCACGCGGCTGTCCGAAGCGCTGCCAAGGATGCTGGAGTCCAATGCTTTGTCCCATGTCCTATGACGACTGACCGTTGCTTGTTGCCTCGGACATGTATGACAGTTGTCAACAGTCATAGGACATAGGACATTCCCCTCATGCTCAAAGTCTTCAAATACACCCTGATCGATCTGGCGCGCAACCGCTTCGTGCTGGGCTATGCGCTGCTGATGCTCCTGGTGGCACAGGGTCTGTTCGCGCTGGAGGGCGACCCGACCAAGGCGCTGCTGAGCCTGGTGCAGGTGGTGATGGCCTTGGTGCCCTTGATCGCATTGGTCTTCACGGTGGTGTACATGTATGACACGCTGGAGTTCACGCAGCTGCTGGCGGTGCAGCCCATGCGGCGCAGTGCCATCCTTGGTGGGCAGTTGTTGGCCCTGGCCGCAGCGTTGCTCTTGGCGCAGGCGATCGGGCTGGGTCTTCCCCTGCTGGTGCATTCGCCCACGGTGGCGGCGCTGGTGTTGTCCCTCTCGGGCTCGGCACTGGTGCTGGTTTTCGCCGCGCTGGGTGCGCTGATCGCTTTGAAGCAGCGGGAGAAGGCACGTGGGGTGGGCGTGGCACTGGCCATCTGGTTCCTCTTTGTGCTGGTGTACGATGCGCTGCTGATGTGGGGCATGTTCACGCTCAGCGACCATCCCATCGAGCCCTTCGTGGTGCCGCTGGCGGGTATCAACCCCATCGACCTGGCGCGCATCATGGTGATGCTGCAGGTGGACCTGGCCGCCATGATGGGCTACAGCGGCGCCATCTACAAGAACTTCTTCGGAAGTGTGGGCGGCACCATCGTGGCTGCGCTGATCCTCTCGCTGTGGGTCGCGGTCCCCGTTCTCTTCGCATTCCGTGTGTTCCGTCGGAAGGACCTTTGAACCAAGTGGTCATGAATAACCATCCTTCTCTATCCACCTTCCTGATCGGTCTGTCCATCCTTTTCTATGCCTGCGGTCCTGGCAAGGATGAGCAGCCTGTGGACGGCGCGCACAGCACGGATGCGGTAACGGCTGTACCGGACAGTGCATCGGGACCGCTGCTGGAACTGAACAACGGCGAACGCTGGGTGGTGAGCCCCCCGATGTTGGTGCCGATTCGACGCATGCAGCAGCGGATCGCTACTGCCATTGAGCCCGGCGCGGCCATCACCCTGGACCATGCCGTCCTGGCCGATAGCCTGTTCGTGGACCTCGATGCACTTGTGGCGGGATGCACCATGGAAGGCAAGGCGCATGAGGAACTGCACGATTGGTTGATGCCGCACATGCAATTGGTGCAGGACCTGGAGAAGACCACCGACACTGCGCAAGCGCGGACCATCCTGCAGCAGTTGGCCACATCCTCGGCGGAGTTCGATCGCTACTTCCAATAGGAAGCCACACAAATTCTTCGATCCGTGACGATCATCATGTGCGGATATCATGAACAGGATGAAATTGTCCCCTGTAAACCGAACCAACCGACCATGAAGATCCCGATGAAACAGAAATGGACACTGGGTGTCCTGTTGCTCCCCTTTCTCGTTGCCTGTGGCGGAGGGGCTTCGGAGCCTGCTGCCGATGCAGCCGCAACGACCAGTGAGCCCGGTGCCGGACAGAGCGCCGTGGTGGATGAGATGAGCACACCCACCGTGGTGGGCGTGGCATCGAAGTCTCCCGACCACAAGACGCTGGTGGCCGCCGTGCTGCATGTGAAGTACCAGGACGTGCTCTCCAACGCGGGGCCGTTCACCGTCTATGCGCCCACGGACGCCGCCTTCGCCGCGCTGCCTGAGGGAACGTTGGACAACCTGCTGAAGCCAGAGAACAAGGCGACGCTGGAGGACATCCTGGAGTACCACGTGGCACTGGGCGTGTTCAAGACCGAGAGCATGACCAACGGCCGCAGCGTGGGAATGGCCAACGGCGACAATGTGAAGTTCTCCGTGGCCGAGGACGGCACCCAGATGGTGAACGATGCCAAGGTGCTGGGTTCCGTGGCCGCAAGCAATGGCTTGGTGGTGGTCATCGACAAGGTGCTGCTGCCACCGGCCGAGTAAGGGTCCTCTGCCGGACCGATCGGAACGGATCGGACCGGAATTGGTGAAAGGCGACAAAGGCGTCCCATGGGCGCCTTTGTTGTGTCCGGATGTCCCATGTTTCAAAGGCACTTCCGGTGATACTCCCCTAGTGGTCCTAAGGCTTTCGCGGGAACTGATCATGGTGAGGTCATGCACGACCACTGGAGGTGATCGTCGCGCGGAAGCAAGCGGAGCCCGTTGACCGTCTCTTCACTCACTTGATGGACGGTATGCGATCGATCGGATGAGCACCCATTGACCCGGTCCAACGAGGGTCATCCCCGCTTACAGTTCGGCAGTGCAGTGGAGTTCCTGGTCTTCTTCAAACCTCCACCTCCATGGCCTCCACCACCTCCACGGTGGGCTCCATGCTCACCTCCGTGATCATGGAGTTGGAGATCAGGCAGGCGGCCTTGGTCTTTTCCAGGATGCGCTGCCCGCGTTCGCGGTCCTTCTCGTTACCGATGCGCAGCACTGGCTTGAGGCGGATGGCCGTCATGCGGAACTTGCCCTCCTCCTTGTCCAGGATCCCTTCCGCATCGCAGCGCAGTCCATCGTAGGCGAACTTGGAGAACTCAGCGATGGCCAGGAAAGTGGTCATGAAGCAGGAAACGGCCGCTGCCGTGTACAGGTGTTCCGGCGACCATTTCTCCGGGATACCTTCAGGGAACTGCGGCGGTGTGGCCACCTCGATGGAGCCCGGGATCTCCGGTGAGATGAGACGACCCTGGCGGCCTTGTTCCCAGATGACGGATACGTTGAAACTGTGTGCGCTCATGAAGGTGTTGGTGTTCGGTGATCGATCGGTCAAAGTTGTTCAACTACGCGTTTCAGCGCAGCACTGACCGCTGCGGCCACGGACGCGATGGCCGGGTTGCCCACGCCTTCCATCGCTGCCGAAGGGTCTATGGCGGCCACCTCATGTCGCCCGTCGGGAAGTTCCCGCAGGGTGACGTTGCAGGGTAGCATCGTACTGATGTGCGGCTCCAGTGTGATCACCTGGTCGGCGAAGCCCGGATTGCAGGCGCCAAGGATCAGGTGGGGCAGGTGGTCCTTGCCCAACTTCTGTTTCAGCGTGCCGGCAAGGTCGATCTCGGTCAACACGCCAAAGCCCTCTGCCTTCAAGGCAGCCACGGTCCTTTCCTTCAGGGCGTTCATATCGGTGTGGTCCACTATGCGACTGAAGGTGTAGGCCATGGTGCGGGTTGGTTTGTTATAGCGGATACAAATGTCCGATATCTGGACGACCACCAAGGTGATGGAGGTCACACGGCTCTGAATGTGTTTTGGCACGCCACGGATCGATGTGTGTTCAGAATGCGACCGCTTGGTCTGAGCTGTTCACAGTGCTCCCTTCTCCCCGTTGATCCAGCGCTGCATCATCACCCGTTCGGCAGGGCTCTCTTCGAAGGGGATGGCACCTGCGATGATGTTCAGGACGCGGTCCCAGAGGTTGGCCTTCTTGGAGGCATCCTCCTTGATCTGGTCCATCGCGGCCAGGTAGTCGCGCTCGTATTGGTCAGCTTCGGTAAGGGAGAAGCTGCGTGGGATGTGCTGGAGGATGGTGGCGGTTAGCGCTTCGGCCTCGTCCTTGCCGAGGTCGGCGATCATGCGGGCCTTGAGGTAGGCAGCACTGCACAGACCCTGCACGGCATCGAGGTTGGAGCGTACCACATTCCACAGGGTCTTCCAATCCTGGGCATTGGCGCCGTCGGTGGTTGCGAACGGAAGGTCGCTCATACGACGGAAGACATCCTCGGCCGCATGGAGCCGGGTCTGCATGCCGTTCCAATCCATGGCCGGTTCGATGGGGCCGCCCTGTGCGAGGGCTGTCTTGGCCTGTTCCAGTTGCGCAACGACGCCCTTCATGTGGTCGCGCAGAGCTGCCAGCAGGGTGTTGAACTCGCCCTGGAAGGCGCTGTCGCCATACTGTTCGGCGAGGCTTTCGGCCTGCTGTAGTTGCTTGTTCACGC
Source organism: Flavobacteriales bacterium (assembly GCA_035389265.1). Lineage (GTDB taxonomy): Bacteria > Bacteroidota > Bacteroidia > Flavobacteriales_F > PHOS-HE28 > PHOS-HE28. The sequence continues at coordinate 7,916 of DAOORM010000017.1, forward strand.
TGCCTTGGATGGTGGCGATCAGTTGCCAGTCGGTGCTGATAGCCTCCACCAGGTGGCGCAGCTTGATGGCGGAACGGAGCTTCGGGTTGATGGTCGTTGTGTTCATGGGGTTCACGTGTTTGTTGGCGCTTGTGCACCGGTTCATGCAGGGGTATTGGGCAGTTCCGCCTTGTTGCGGAAGGTCCGTTGCCACCAAGAGGCCAGGCGTTCGCGACCGCTTTCAGCGATGTGGTAGACCACGGGCACCAGGAACACGGTGAGCAGCATCGAACTGGTGAGGCCGCCGATCAGCGCCCAGGCCAGTCCGTTCTTCCATTCGCTGCCCGTGCCGGAGGCCAGCGCGATGGGGAGCATACCTAAGGCCATGGCGATGGTGGTCATGATGATGGGCCGCAACCGCGTTCGCCCGGCCTCCACCAATGCTTCCAGGCGGGGCATTCCCTCGGCGATCAGCTGGTTCGTTCGGTCCACGATGAGGATGGCGTTCTTGGACACCAGTCCCAGCAGCATGATGAGGCCCAGCAACGTGAAGAGGCTGAGGGTGGAGAGGGTGAGGTTCAGGGCGAGGAAGGCGCCGATCACCGCCACAGGGATGCTGAAGAGCACCACGAAGGGGTGGAGGAAGCTGTCGTAGAGCGCCACCATCACCAGGTACACGAGGATGAAGGAGATCAGCAGCGCCCCACCAAGTGCGCCGAAGCTGTCGTTCTGTCGTTTCACGTCGCTCCCCCAGGTCATGCGCACCCCCGCAGGCAGTGGGTTCTTCGCCAGGTAGGCCACCACATCGTCCGCCACGCTGCCCGATCCACGGCCCAACGCATCGGCGGTGAGTGTCACGGCGCTCATGCGGTCCATGCGTTCCACAAGGGAGGGTGGCGCGTGGCGTTCCACGGTGGCGAACTGGCCCAAGCGCACAGGTAGGCCTGCACCGTTGATGACCACGAACCGCTCCAGGTCCACGGCATCGCGGCGCTGCTGATCGTCCAGGCGCACCCGGATGGTGTATTCGGTGCCGTCCTCGTATAGCCGTGCATCGTCGTTGCCGGCCAGTGCGTTGCGCAGGGTTGCCCCCACGGCTGAGGTGTTCAGGCCCAGTCGTGCCATGCGATCACGGTCCAGCAGCACGCGCAGTTCGGGTGCCCCGCGCTCGGTGCTCAGGCGCACGTTGTTCGCTCCGGGGATCCCCGCGAGGGTGTCCTTCAGCAGTAGGGCGGTCCGTTCCAGCTCGGCAACGTCAGGACCGCTCAGGGTGATCTCCACGGGTGCACTGCGGGGCACCAGGCCGATGGTCGACATGGTGATGTCGATGGCCGCGAAGCGCTCCTGCAGATCACGCCGCGCCTGCATCATGTACGCTTCGGTGCTCCGATCACCACGCTCCTTCCGGCCCACCAGGTCGATGGTGAGCTCCGTGCGGTATTCGGCGCCCACGCCCATGCTGCCGATGCCGGTGCTGGGTCCGCCGACATTGCTGAACACGGACCGTACTTCGGGCTGTGCCAGGAGGAAGGCCTCCACTTCGCGTGAGCGCAGGTTGTTCTCCCGCACAGTGGTCTGCTTGTCGTATTCCAGCGTGAGACGGAATTTGCCTTGATCGCCCGTCGCGATCAGCTCCTTGCCCATGATGCCCTGCTTGGTCATGATGCCTGTGCCGACGAAGAGCGCGAGGATGATGCCGATGAACGCAAGCTTGTGGCTGAGCACCCAACGCAGTTTGCCGGCGTACCACTCGTTCAGTCGGTCCAGCTGCCGCTCGGTGGCGAGTAGGAAACGGTTGTAGGGGTTGGTGGGCAGCAGCTCCTCACGTTTGCCCAGGCGCGAGGCCAGCCAAGGGGTGAGGGTGAAGCTGACGAAGAGGCTCATCAGCGTGGAGACCACCACCACCACGCTGAACTGCTTGAGCAGATCGGCCACGAAGACCTGCACGAAGATGATGGGCAGGAACACCACCACATCCACCAAGGTGATGGACAGGGCGGAGAAGCCGATCTCGGCACGCCCGGTGAGCGCAGCGCTGCGTTTGTCCATGCCCTTGTCCAGGTAGCGCTGGATGTTCTCGAGGATCACGATGCTGTCGTCCACCAGGATGCCGATGATGAGCGACATGGCCAGCAGGGTCATCAGATTGAGGGTGTACCCCAGCAGGCCCATGGCGACGAAGGCACTGACCAGCGATGCCGGGATGGCGATGAGCACGATGAGCGAGTTGCGCAGGCTGCGCAGGAAGAGCAGCATGACCAGGGAGACGAGCACCACGGCGAGACCCAGGTCGAAGAGCACGGCGTTCACAGCCTCCACGGTGGTGTCGGTGCTGTCGTCGGCCACGATGAAGTGGGTGCCCAGCTCAGCCTCCTCCTGTTCGATGCGGGCCAGTTCGGTGCGCACGGCACGGCTCATGTCCACGGCGTTGGCATCGCCCTGTTTCTTGATCAGCAGGCCGATCCCCTCCCGCCCGTTGTAGCGGTTCACCGAGGTGGCGTCCGCGATGCCGTCCACCACGGTGGCCACATCCTTCACGCGCACCACGCTGCCGGGCATGGGCATGGCCACCACCACGTCCTCGATGTCCTGCACGGTGGTGAGCTTGCCGGCGAGCTTCACGCTCAGTTGGTCGCCTTCCGTGCGCACGGTGCCGGCCGGCACTTCGCGGCCTGCACGCAGAATGGCCTCGGTTACCTGTGGCAAGGCGATACTGTGGTTCAGCAGTCGTTCCTGGTCCACCTTCACCAGCACTTCACGCTGCTCGCCACCCAGCAGGGTGATCTCCGCCACACCCTTCAATTGCTGGATGCGGGGGAGCAGATCGTCCTCCATGTGCTGGCGGAAGGCCGGTGCCGCCTGTCCGCTCTGGGCGCTCACGCTCATGATGGGCAGGTCGTTGGGGGAGACCTTCGTCATCACGGGGGCCTGAAGCCCTTCGGGCAGTTCCTGCCGGATGTTGTCGATGCGGCGCTGCGCATCCTGCATGGCCAGGTCCAGGTCGGCGCCATACTTGAAGTTGACGATGACGATGGAGGCATTGGCCAACGATCGGCTGCTGATGTAATCCACGTGCTCCAGCGCGCTGAGGGCATCCTCCACGGGACGGGTCACGCTGGTGGCCACCTCCTCCGGCGCCGCACCGGGGTAAAGGGTGCGCACGGTGATCACCGGCTGGTTGAAGTCGGGCATGAGCTCCACGCCCAGGCCTCGGTAGGCCACGATGCCGCCCAGCAACAGCACACCGAAGATGACGATGATGAGCGATGGCCGCTCAATGGCGATGCGGGTGAGGTTCATGGCGATGGGTTCTTCGATGGTCGCGGATCACTGTATCGTGACGGCCGATCCATCCGTGATGCTGATGAAGCCGCTGGTGATCACCACATCCCCGGCTTTCAGGCCGGTGGAAACGGTCACCATCCCGTCGCCACTGGATACCGTGGTGATGGCCTTGCGGTGGGCCTTTCCATTGCGCACCAGGTAGACCTCCGGCGTCACGGTGGAACCCACGAGGGCCCGTGTGGGAATGGTGGGAAGGCCTTCCTGCTGCGCACCGGGCAGCTGCACAGAGGCCGGCAGTCCGGCACGCAGTTCGGTCGCTCCGGGCAGGTCGATGCGCACGGTGAAGCGGTTGGCCGTGTCGCCACGGCGACCCACATGGGTGATGGTCCCCTGGATGGGCTGCGACATGCGCGCCATGGATACACGTGCGGGAGCACCCTCGCGGAAGAGGTCCACCTCCTGTTCGGAGACCTGCAGAAGCACTTCCAATTCGCGGTGGTCGCTCAGCTGCGCCACGGGTGCCGATGGCCCCACCACGGAGCCCACTTCCACCAGCAACTGCATCACCTGTCCGCTGAACGGTGCGCTGATCGTGGTGCGGCGCAACTGCTCGTTCATGTTGGCCAGTTGGACGCGTGCCGCTTCCAGGGCCTGTTCGGTCTTTTCCAGTTGAACGCCTTGCACGGCATCCGCCTGTGCCAGTATCCGATAGCGTGCCTCATCCTTCTCCAGCCCTTGCACCGTTATGCGGGCGGCCTCCTGTTGCAGGCGCAGCAGCTCGCCGTCCAACCGGGCGATCACGGCACCGCGCTCCACCCACTGCCCCTCGCTGACGTCCACGCTCACCACGCGGCCCGGCACTTCGGCCATCACACGGCCTTCGTTGCGCGCCAACACCGTGCCCCCGAAACGCTGGCCGGAAGCCATGGTCTGGAGGCGCACGGTATCCACGCCCACATGCACCGGCGCGCTCTTGTCATGGCGGTACATGCGTTCCTCCACGGTGCGCTTGTTCTGTGCGAGCTTCACAACGGTCACCACCAGCAGGGCGGCGATCACTATCCAGGGGATCCAGCGTTTCATGGTATTCAGCGGGGGATGAGGGTTCCGTGCAGGCGGCGGCGTTCGAGTTGCACCCTGCGCAATTGCACGAGGGCATCGAGGTAGAGCTGCTGGGCGTCCCGATGGCTTTGGTCGGCCAGGATGAGATCGCTGAGGGTGGCCAAACCCTCGCGGTGTTGCAGGTCGGTGTTCTTCCGGATGCGTTCGGCAAGGCCCAATTGCGTTCCGGCATCCTGCAGGGTCCTGCGGGCCAGGGCCTCGTCGCGCTCGGTACGGCGCAGGTCCAGGCTGTCGCGTTCGGCCAGGGCATCGCGTTGCAGCGCGGCCTTGTCGCGTTCCAGTTCCTTGATGCCGATGCGGCGCTGCACCGTGGTCCCGTTGAAGAGCGGCACCTGGAGCGATGCGCCGATGAAGCCGATGGGGTAGAAGTCGAAGCGCTCCTCGCTACCGATGGGGCCGAAGCCGGTGGTACCGTAAAGGCCCTGCCCGTTCAAGCTGGGCAGTCGGGATCGTTTCAACAGGCGGATCTCCGCTTCCTGCACACGCAGCCCCTGTTCCGCGGCGCGCAGGCGCGTAGTTGCAAGTGCTGCGTTCGTGCCGGGTTCGATCGTCGTACCCGGTGGCTCCACGGCCAAGGGAACGTCGGCCCCCAGACCCATGTGCAGACGGAGCACATCCAAGGTCTGGTCCAGTTGCCCCTGCACCCGTTCCCGCTGCGTGAGCAGTTGGTCCAGCTGCAGCTGCAAGCGGTCCACGTCGGTGCTGCGGGCCATGGACTGTTCGCGCATCAGGCGCACATTGCCCAGCAGTGAACCGGTGTTCGTGACGTTGCTGTCCAGGAAGGCCAGCTTCATCTGAAGGACCTGGGCGGTGTAGTAGGCCAGGGAAACGTCCATCACCACGTCCTCACGTGTACCATCGGCCATCAGCCGGGCCGCCTGTTCCGCTTCACGGGCCACATGGATGCGTTCCCAACTCCCCGCGTCCACCAGCGGAAGCTGGGCCTGTACGTTGGCGCCCACGTTCTGTGGGGTGCCGAACTGGAGTGCGCGATAGGAGTCGGCGGGTCCACCGAAAACGGACGCTGGCAACAGTTGGAAGGGCAGGTCGGTGTAGTAGCGCCAGTCGGCGGTGCCTCGCACCTTGGGTAACAGGGCGCTCTTCGCCTCGGCGATCCGCGCTCCGGCGATCTCCGCATCCACACCCGCCACCAAGGCGCGGGGGTCATGGCCCAGCGCCTGGGTGATGCAGTGCTCCAAGCTTACCGTCTGCGCGTTCACCGTGGTGACCAAGGTGCCGAGCAGCGCTCCCTGGGAAGCGATCAGTGCGATGCGTGCGAAGCTGTTCATGGCTTATTCGAAGTAGTCGGCATAGCGTGCCAGCAGGGCAGCGATCGTGTCGCGGTCCGCCTCGCGAATACCGTCGAGGTCGGCCAGCGCATGATGGATGGGGATCAGGTAGTTGTGGAGCTGCTCGTGCGACTCCCCGGTCATGGTGCAGCGTTCGAAGATGAGCTTGAACTCGTCGTCCAGTGCGGCCTTCAGGTCCTTGGGATCGCCGCTTGAAGGGTCGTAGGTGTCGAGTATGCCCACCATGTTGGCGATGCCGGTGGTGGTCTCCGGGTTGGCTTTCCAGCGCTGGCCGTTGTCGAGTTTCACGGAAGGTAGGGCGTCGTGGACCGTGGCCGGGGTGCTGTCGGGCGCGGCGGCTGTATGGTCGTCATGGGCGGCTGCATCGTGGGTGTGCTCACTACAGCTGCTTTGCAGCGAGGCGATGGCAAGTAGGATAAGGGGAAGCAGGATGCGGTTCATGGGTTCGGGTGTGTTGCAGGATGATCGGTCGCGCGCAAGCTCCATCGCGCAATGAGATAGAAGGCCGCAGTGAGCAGCGTTCGGAACGTGAGCGCACCGATGGTTCCTGTGCGGTATTCGCCACCAGTTGCGATGTGCAGGGCAAGGAGCACCGCGCCCACGATAAGTACCACAACGGCCGTCGCGAGCAGCTCGGCTGTCCAGCGGCCCTTCATCAGCAGGCCGGCACCGGCGGGCAGGTAGAGCAACGAGGCGATCAGGTTGGCCACCACCACGGAGGGCACGTACGGCGATTCGCGTTCTCGGATCCCGAAGAGGTCCAGCAGCACGGAAGTGCTCAGGAACAGGGTGAGCGCGCCGAAGGCGATGATGGCCAGGCCGAGGATGATGCGTGCAAGCTTCCGGGGTTCCATGGCGGTTCAGCGGGTGATGAGGTCCAGGGCGGCACCGATGATGGTCCGGCCTTTTTTGCGCACATCGAAGGAGCGTCCGCTCATGCGCCATTGCAGCATGTGCAGCCGGAAGGTGCCCATGATGATGTGGGTGAGCGTTTCGGCCGAGTGGTCCGATGTGAATGCACCTGACCGTTGCCCGTCCTTGATGGCGTTGAGCAGATGGCGGCGTTTCACCACCATGATGCGTTCAATGCCGGCATCGATGCCGTGCGAAGCCTCCAGGAGCCCTGAGGCGAAAATGGCCATGAGGTATTGGGGGTTCTTCTGGAAGTAGGTGAACTGGCTGTCGAACATGGCACGTACCCGCTCCACAGGCTCCGGATGGGCTTCGGCCACGCTGGCAAGGCGCTCGTCGATGTTCGATGCGAGGTGATGCAGCATGGTCACCAGGATCTCCTCCTTGCTCTTGAAGTGGCGGTAAAGGGCCGCTTCGGTGAAGTGCATGCGTTCGGCCAGGCGCTTCGTGGTGAGCGCCGCGAAGCCATCCTCCGTCACCAGCTGTCCGGCGGCTTCGATGATCTCCAGTTGGCGGGGCTTAATGTCCATGGGAAGGCTTGAGTTTGAAGAAGGCGGTGCCGAGCAGGAAGACCGAGGTCGTCATGGCCAGCGCGCCGATGAGGACGA
>DAOORM010000018.1:0-14530 GCA_035389265.1 Flavobacteriales bacterium
CTCTGAGGTTGTGGAGCCCAGAGAACTGAAACGCTTGCATGCGCACTTCCTGGAGCATGACGACCTGGGGGATTTCTTCACACATGAGGCCTTCCGGAAACACCATGGACCGGTGCAGAACCACCTATTGATCCGTTACTTCTTCGAGCGATCTGCGGGCAGTACTGATGCCGGTATCCGGGCCCGCCTGCAGCGTCTGCCGTTCATCTATGGCGAGGGCGATATGCTGCGCCCCCCCATGGAGATCTGTTTTCCATCCAAAGCGGAGGCCACGGACCTGGAAAAGGAGGTGACGGTCATCCATGCCGCAGTCTATCGGGAGATAGAGGCATTCCCGGACATACTGAGATGGCTTGAGGAGCTGGGGGTGAGCGTAGTATCAGAACTGAGCTGGCTGGAGAACGAGGTGTTGCCCCGGTTGAACTCCCTGAACTACAAGGAGCACTTTCTTGACCTGACCATGAGCATCTGTAAGCTACACAAGCGAGGACAACTCAGTGCATCGCATATCATGGACTTGTCAGAGTTCCGGTTGAAGTGCACCAACGGGTCCATTCGACCAGCCCGCGAATGTTATCTATCTGATGTCTACCTGCCGGAGTTGCCGCTCGAGGATACCGTTGATCGTTCCATCGCGGGTCATGGGGTCCATTTTGTGAGCAGGGAGTACCTCGACGAACTGGCGCTGGACAAGGGTGATCTGAAGTCGTTCTTCACGGCGATACAGGTCAAGGAGGACATCAAGATCACATGCCATTCCACCCCAGTGCATTGGCCTTTAGCTGGAAGTGATGAATACCGCTCCTACATCCATGCCACCTACGATAACGGAACTAGCAACTGGCCATACCACACCGGTGGAGCGAAATCTGACTCGCATGCATTTGTGGGACACTGTGATTTCGCAATGCTGAAGCATTGCGTTCGATCACACCGGCTCGCCAAGCTCCTCTTCAAGCACCTGATCACGGCGAACGGGGACGAGGATACGCTTCGGGCTATTGAGAAGCCAAGTGTACTTCTTCATGGCTTTGAGAGGGATAAGAGACTGGCGGTTCCGAACTACGTGAAATGGTCTTTTCAAAGTTCGAGGTGTTTCCCCGCTACGGACGGCGAGGTTTACAAGGCGGAGGATGTATACTTGAACTCACCCGAGAACGTGGAGATCGGCGGGTCGCTACTGCCCGTTTTCGACCATGAAGAGCGCATCACGAACGACTGGCTGAAACTCTTTCGCTTCAAGGAGAAGATAGGCTTGACAGACCTTCTACTGGTTTTGGGCCACCTCGCCCAAGGTGCTGATTCTGGGGGCAAGATTAGAAAGCAGGACATCAAGCGCATAGGCCTGGTCTATACCAAGCTGGCGTCGGAGGTGCCCAGCTTTTCTTCGGCCCAAAAGAGTGAACTCAACTCCTGGGCGCAAAAGAACAAGGTACTAACCTCGGATGGTGATTTCGCTTTGCCATCGGAACTGAAGTGGGTAAAGGAGGCAGGCCGTAAGGTGCCTAAAGGTCGTATCCGAACCCTGGTGGTCCCGGAGGAGTGTCCCACGGATGCAGGCTTTGAACAACTCCTACACGACCTGGGCGTGGAGATCATCGACACATTCAATGTGAATGCGCTTGACGAACGTGAGGATACGGTCTTGATGGAGCGGCTCAAGCCCTTGGTGCCCTTCCTTGCCCTGGTCGCTTCTATTCGTCAGTCCGAAGACCTGAAAGAGGTGCTGGAGCGAATCGAGACGCGAAGAAAGAAGCTGAGGCTTTTCCAATGTACCGACCTGTCACTGGTCTTCAGGGCCGAAGGTGTGGAGATGCCAGGTGAGCTGATGCAATGCCATCGGGATGGTAACACGATACGATACAGGGGGAGCTGGACCAGTAAGTCCACGCTTTACGAGTTGGTACCCGAGTTGGCCAGGGCTTTGGATGTACCCAAACTGAACATGGACTTGATGCGATTGCTGCAGTCCGATCTTGACGAGATCGGTGCCTTTATGGAAGAGCTTGGCGCTGATGTGTCGGCTCTGCCAAACGATGTGCGTGAAGCCGCGCTCATGGGCTTGTTGACCGATGTGGAGGACGAGGAGAACATCCCCACATCATCGAAGAACCATTTGGCGCAGAACCGGAAGCACGAAGCCAATCGGGAGGCGCGTGACAAGGTGCTCAAGAGGTTGAAGGAGCGGGGCTATGATATCACCAAGGCTGATGCGACCCATTCGGTGGTGAACGGGGTCTTCAAGGATGGCAAGGAGTATCCGTTAGTGATCAAGAGCTACAGGAACACGAGCTTCAAGTTCAACATTCGTCCCAATGAGTGGGCACAACTGGACCGCGAGAATGCCATGTTCTGGGTGCATCGGGGCGAAGGCAGCTTGGTGGTATTGCAGCTTGCTGACCTGCTTGCGGCCAATAAGGAGTTCCATGTGCAGTTCGAGACTGAAACGTTCGGGCGGGATGGCATGGCTGAGTTTGCCAGAGCCTTTCGGCAGAGAGATGGTCGGTTCGTACGCAACGTATATTTTCAACTTGATGCGCCAGATTTTAGAATGGAAGATGCCTTGGGCGAGTACAGGTTCAATGTCCGAACAGAGGAGAAGCTGGAGAAGGGGGACGACAATGAAAAGCTGCTTCACTGATGGTACATACGCGAAGGCAGCATTGGCAGTTCTTGGAGGAGGAGTTGCGCGCCCAGACAGAGACCTACAAGCAGAAGCTTGATACCAAGGCAATTTCGCTGCTGCGCGATCGTGAGGAGTTGTTCGTCGCCCAATTCCTCGCCTTGAAGGACGGGGAACTGATCTTAAAGTTCTCTAATACGCGCGGGCTTCCCAGGCAAGGTGAATACCTCTATGGGTTCACCGTGCCTATTGAACTGCGTGATCATCGGGCATGGAGCGACAGGACGTACGGAGACCTGATCAAGGCAAAGTTGAACTACTCCGAACTGGTCTGTATCTGGCAGGCACCCGCTGATGACAAGTCCTTCAGCATCGCCGGTTTCCGAGGTGTGGAGTTGGCCTTCGCCCAGCACCTTGAGGGGAGTGAAGGGGCCTTATTGCTCCTTGGGCCGAACAAGCCACCGTTCGAGTATCTCTTGAACCTACAGAAAGTCGTTCAGAACGAGGGGAACGAACGGTTGGTGCCTGTGCTGGATGACGACCTTCGTGAAGCTGACTGGGCCCCTGCTCTGATAGATGCCAAGAAGAGCATCCCGGATTTCATATTGGCACAACTCGCGTTGGAGGATACCCTCATCATCCAAGGCCCCCCGGGTACCGGCAAGACCCATGTGATCGCTGAGCTCAGCATGCGCTTGTGTGCGGAGGGGAAGTCGGTGCTGGTTACCGCGCTCACGAACCGGGCTTTGGTCGAGGTAGCCGGTAAGCCCGCCTTGGGCGAACTGATGAAGGCACATCGGGTCTTCAAGACGAAAGTATCGGTCGATGAGCACCGGCTCCTGAAGGACCTGCAACAAGCGGTCGAGTTGGCTCCACAACCGGGCAAACTGGTTCTATCAACATTCCATGTGGCCAGTGGAAGCGCTGCCCAAGTAGCAAACGAACCGCCATTCGATCATGTGATCGTTGATGAGGCCAGCCAAGCCCTTTTGGCCATGCTGGGTGCTGCGAAATTGTTGGGGCGGAAGAACGTGTGGATCGGTGATGTCCGCCAGCTTCCCCCGGTCATCAGCCTGAACCAGGACATCGTGGAAAAACGCGGCATTGGGTCACTGGTCGATGGACTTCGAACCCTGTCCTCCCGTGGGTCGATCCCGATCTTCCAGCTGACGGAGACCTACCGCCTCACCGAACGCGCTGCCGGCTACACCGGTGTATTCTACCATAACACGTTAAAGGCAAGGGCTTCGAAGCCACTGCGCACAAGCTATCCGGAACTAACGACAGGGATGGCCAAGTTCTTTCATCCTGGCGGAGGTCCAACCTTGGTCTCTACAGCACTCTCAGGGGGCGATCGCAAGCCGAATGACTTAGTGGCGCTCACAGTAGAACTTGTTGGTCATCTACTCGAGGTTGACGAACCGCTGCACATCGCGGTGCTGGCACCATTTGTGGCCACGGCCAAGGCACTTCAACGAGGAGTATTTCAAACATATGGATACCGGAAGAACATTCTGGTCGAAACCGTTTCCAAAGTCCAGGGACTTACTACAGATGTCACCATCTATGCGGTGCCGAACACCCAGTATACCTGGTCCTTGGAGCCGCGATTGTTCAATGTTGCGACCAGTCGTGCAAGAAGGCACACGATCATCATCACGGACAATGACCTTCTCAAGGGTGCACAAATGGACCAACAGGTGCGGAGGTATCTTACACAATTAAGCCAGGATTTTGCGTTCGTGGTTGACGCACCGTCGATGGGCGGCAAAGGACTGCTGGGGGTATCAAGGCAGAACGGTGCACCGGGCATCGTTTGATGACGAGCCTAAGTGTTTCCCCCCCGCTCCACGTCACCGACCCGGTCGCGGCCTAGCCATGGTACCTATGCGGCAGGAGCTTGCTCTCGCCACCCACCAGCTTGCGCAAGGTTTGCACGAACGCGTTGGATCACGTGGCGTATTGCGCGTTTTTTCCCATGGCGTGCAGATCCGCCAGCAACTTCAGGGCGATCACGCTCTTGCCCGTGCCGGGTCCGCCCTGGATGATGACCGCGTGCTTCTCGTGGCTGCCCAATCCTCGTTTGACCAGCGATAGCACGGTGTCATAGGCGATGACCTGCTCATCCAGCAGGATGTAATCCTCGTTCACGCCGATCACGTTCAGCTCGCCCTTCAGCTTCTTGCGGATCACCTGGCTCACCTGCTTCATCAACTTCGGCGAAGGCCGATAGCGGCTGCTCTCCACCTTCTTCATGATGGGCACCCCTTCGCCCTCGCCCACGCGCTTGATCAAGTAGTTGCTCAGCGCATCATAGTCCTGCAGCGTGTACACCGGGTACTCATCCGTGTAGGTCTTGAAGCGCGGGTCGAAGAGCGGGTCCGCGGGGTCGAAGCTGTAGTTGTGCAGGTAGCTGCAGGCCTCCAGGCCGATCGCCTCCCCTTCGTAGAAGGCCGTCAGGTTCTGGCGCAGGTAGTTGCAATAGCCGCCCACCTGCACGGCTGGGTGCAGCACCTCGCGGTTCCCGCCCGCCACCCAGGTCAGTACCTTGTCCGAGTCATAGGCCGAGAGCTCCGCGCGCTCCCACTGTTTCAGTTCGATGATGACCGCGTTGCTCTTGCCCGACTCGTCATGGCCGAACACCAGGCAGTCCAGCCGCTGGCTGTTGGTGGGCAGCTGGTATTCCACCATCACGCCTTGGTGCTCAAAGCCGCTGGTCTGCAACACATCGGCCATGCGGTTCAGCGAGTTCCGCCAGCTCATCACCTCCTGTGGGCTGGGCGTCCGCCCCAGCTTCTGCAGGAAGGCCTCCTGCATCTGCCCGGCCATCAGGTTCCGCTTGTTCAGGTGAATGAACTCAGTGGAGGTGCCGGCGTAGAGGCGCATGGGGGCAAGCTAAGGGATGGAGCGGGAAAGCGTCGCGCTGCTGGAGAACCTATCCTACATTGCCGTTCGAAAACCGATCCATTCGAAGACATGGCCAAATTCATCAATACCCGCGAGGCGGTTTCAACGATAGAGAAGCTGATCCGCAATGCCGGTGAAAAGCTCACCCTGATCTCTCCTTACCTGAAGCTGAGCAAAGACTTCAAAGAGTTGCTCACATACAGGAACAGTCAGGACAAGATCACCACCATCATCTTTGGCAAACAGGAATTGAAACCCGATGAAATGACCTTCCTTCAGGGCCTTCGTTTCGTGGTGCTGAAGTACAACGAGGACCTTCATGCCAAATGCTACCTGAATGACCAGCACATGGTCATCACCTCGTTGAACCTCTATGAGTTCTCGATGGCCAACAACAAAGAAATGGGCGTGTTGATCGACAGGGCTGATGCGGCAGATACACAACTGTTCGAGGACGCATTGAAAGAGGTGGATTTCATTTCGGCGACCAGCGTCCGTTTCGACCTGACCTCCGGAGCAACACCGTCAAAGCCGGTAGAAACACATAAGACCGTAAAGCCGGTCGCGGCACCAAAGCCTTCATCAGGCAAGGCCACCGGCTACTGCATCCGCACCGGAGTGGAGATCCCCTTCAACGTGGAGAAGCCCCTCAGCTATGATGCCTACAAGAGCTGGAGCCGATATGGAGACCTCGACTATGCTGAAAAGTTCTGTCATTTCAGTGGCGAGCCATCCCACGGAGAGACCAGCGTGGGCAAGCCGATCCTCAAGAAGAACTGGAGCAAGGCCAAGGCGGCACACGGCCTGTAGTGCTCGTCAAGCAGCGGTCGACACGGTCATTTTAACCCGGCGGTCAGGACCGCGGTTCGGCCCGCCGTCCGTTGTCCTTCATCAGTTCGTCGAACTTGGCCCAACTGACCTTACATCCGTAAGTGGTCCCGGTAGGGTACCACACGACGGCGCCTTTGGAAATGGCCAAAGTGCCGAGCAGTGTGCCGTCCTCCCAGACCTTGAACCGAACATCCGACTTCCCGAGCTCGCGGCTGGGCAGTTCAACGTGGACTTCATGTATGGCCATGCTGTTGTTTTTTGCACAAGTAAGCAATGGTCGCCTGATCCATCAAGGGTTGGTGTGGAAATTTGACGGGGATCCCCACACAGTTCGCGACACTATCGATCAGCGAGGGTCACTGCCCTTGCACTGCGGGAATATTTTCCGCTCCGCATGAGCTGCCGTTCAATACCTTGCCTCAACACAGCGCAGCATGTGAGGTCGTCTTGGTCGCTGTGTTTCCCTTGAACTATTGAAGTTGCAGATCACCATCAACCAAGCATGAGCAACAAGGTCCAGAACTACCAGAAGCGCTGTTGGAAGCAATACAAGGCTGCGATCGGCTATCCCGAGAAAAGGACCTACCTGTATGGCACCCCCATCAAGGTACAGGTGCCCTTGGATACAGGGACGGGCGGCCTGTTCATCGTAGGGGCCTATCCAACGGCCCAGTTCAACACCATCGGCAGCTTGCGTGATGTGCCTGTGGGCGATCACCTCTATCCCTTCAGCAACGAGTCCTACTTCGATGGGAGCTCGGTCCGCTCGGTCCGTTCCGGTGCCGAACTGGAGGACCTCTACTTACGCCCATTGGGTGTCGCGCGGTCGCGCTGTTGGATCACGGACCTGGTGAAGGTGTTCCTGTTCAAGGAAGGCCATGTGGACAAGTACCAGGCATTGGGTGTGGCGAAGGGGCTGAAGGAAGATCGCAGCAAGTTCATCCACTATGCTTCTCATCCAGGGTCCTCGGCGTTCCTGGCCGAGGAGCTCGAGCTTGCCGCTCCGAAGGTGGTCGTGTTGTTGGGTAGTGAGGTTGCGGGTGTCCTGCTGGGCGGTGGCGCCAATGGTACCCGGTGGTTGACCGAGCAGGAGCATGTGTTGGAGATGAAGGGCGCGCAGTATCGCTGTTTTGCGTGCCCGCATCCCGGCATACTGATGCGCAATTCCGCAGGCTCGATCAAATGGAAGAAGATGCTGGACAAACAGTTGCCCTTGATCGCCCGGGCCTTGGCGTGAGGGTACTGGCTTGCTGACCGATCCCACTAAAGGCCAACAGGCTGGCAAACACGGAGCCCCCGACGCTTGCGCCGGGGGCTCCGCTCCTTGTGGTGCCGGTCAATTACTTCTTGGCCGGTGCATTGCTCCGCCCGCCACCGGACGACTGTCCCGGCGTGGTGCTCGGCATATTCGCGGGGTAGGCTGGTCGGGAGCTTCCGCCGCCCTTGTTGCCTCCGCCTTGGTTTCCTCGGTTGCTCATGTTGAACAAGTTGTTGAGGTTCATGATCCGGGTCACATACCCTCCTCCCTGCGCCCGGTCCGTGGGTTGAGGGGGCATCTTAAGCCCGTCACAGACACCCGATCGTCCGAGTGAGGTTGCGGGGCAGAGGTGGATGTCATTTGCTGGAGCACTCGTGCCAGCAGCGGCCGCTACAGTCGTGCCAGCAGTCGGTGGCATCGGGTGCGGCCATTTCCTGGCCAAAGGCTTCCCTGTACAGGCGAGCGGTGCGATTGAAGCCCGCCTCCAGCTGGCGTTCATCCTCTTCCCCACGCATGCCCAGGTAGGGGAAGTGGTGCAGGTAGTAGCCGAACACCAGCTGGCAGTCCTCGTGGTAGGCGCGGGTGTCCAGGATGTGGTAATGCCAGAACTGGTCGATGTCCTTGGTGGGCACCATACCCTTGCCGTGGAGCTTGCACAGGTGCAGGTAGCGCTTGTACTCCACCTCGTTCGCTTCGCATTGTTCGCGGCTCCAGCCCAGCCCTTCGTCGGTTTCCATCAGCTTCGTCTTCACCATTTCCAGGTCGATGGCGGCGATCGCGGGGTCGATGCGTTTGTCATGGATCAGGTGAGAGATGCGCTCGGGCTTCAGGGGCTCGGGCAGGATCACGGCATAGGCTTCTTTCAGGTGTGCTTTCATGGTCATTGGGTGTTTGGGGCTTGTGCCCGTTATTCGTTGCTTGGTTTTTCCTTTCTCGGTCCTTGGGCTCATGCTGTTTCCCCAACTGCCGCCATGGTGGGCAGTGAGCCATCGGGGCACCGGATTTCAACTGCTCATGGAGTGCTTGTTGGTGTTCGCGGTTTCACTTGGTCCAGAATCGCTCCAGGTAGCGGTCGCCTTCAGCGCCGATGGCCTTGCGGCCGTGGAGCATGCGGTGGTTGTCGATGATGAGGGCATCGCCGGGATTTAGCTTCATCTCCATGGGTGGCATCGCGGCCAAGGCTTCGCGGAAGGCGAGCAGTGCGGGTTCGTCGCGGTCGCCGGGGTTGGCCAGCCAGAAGGAGTAATAGAAGCGCAGCCTGCCGCGGTCGTACAGCACAAAGGGCCAGCTGCCGGGGTCGTCCGGAAAGACCCTGTGTTCGTTCAGGTGGAGGTTGAAGAGGCGGTCGCGGTGTGTGGGTAGCAGCCGGTCGAAGGCGGCTTGAGCATCGGCAAGGAGGGTCTCACCTCCCTCCTCGCTCTGCCGGTGGCAGTACCAAGCGATGTAACGGGCGGCATGGTGATCGCTGTGCAGGTCCAGTGAGCGTGGCGAGGTCACCATGGCTTTGCTCTCGGGCCGCACGCGGACCTCGGTGCGCTGGATGATGGTGCCGAGCGCCGCTACGGTTTCCCGGAAATCGCCATAGGTCAGGGCCGGCACGTGCTGGTACCCTTGCTCGGCAAGCGTGGTCCGCAGGTCGGAAGGCAGATCGATGGTGTTCATGGTTGCTGTGGGCTGTGGGTTTTTGGGAAGGATGGTCGCTCAAGCGCTCTGGCGTTGGGCGATCAGCGCATAGCGGCGGCGGTCGATGAACTCGTGCAGCTGCACTGCCGCGCGGTAGGAAGGCAGGAGGACCTGGAAGCTGTACTCGCCACCCCGGTGCTGTACGCGGAGCACCCGGTTACGCACGCACATTACCTGCACGATGTCTCGGATGTAGAGGAAAACCTCGCGCTTGACCTTGCCCTCCTCATCCAAGCGGATGCGCACGATATGGCGTGGTGTGAAGAGCAGGATCACCACCAGGCTTTTCCGCACGGCACCGGCGCCGAGGCGGTGACCTTTGGTCTGGTAATGGTTGTCGGGCACCGCGAAGCCCTGCTCAAGCAACTGGGTGCCATATTTCTTGCCAGAAGCATCGAGGTAGCGCTCGCCGACGTTCACCACCACATGGCGGACGTAGTTGAGCTCTTCGGCCTCGAGGGCCTTCCCGGCATGTTCAAGGATCGATGGGATGCAGGTGGCGTTGGGGAATTCCTGCTGGAGCTTGCGCTCGATGGTCTGAAGGATGTTCGGGTACATGGCCTTGGGTTTTGACCAAAGCTGTACCCAACGCCAGGCCAATGCCCGGGTTGGAGCAATGAACGCCCTGAACGGGGTAATGAAGTGTCTTCGACCCTCAGGCCATTCCCTTCAAACGGGCTTCAACGGCATTCTTATAGGCCGTTCCAACCGCCAGCACTCTGGTCCCAACGACCTTGTTCCCATCAACACATTCTACCTGAATGGAAGCCGGAGACCAGCGCATGACCCGATAAGGATTTACGCATGCGGACTTGGAGATCCTGAGCATACTCTGTTTGGGGAAGCCGCTGGCTACTAAGGCTTCCTCGGTCATGGAGAGATTGGCCGCTAATACAGGAGGCCGGTGGGTGAAATAGACCCAACGGTTGTTCCCCTGTGCTTGCGCCTTATCGTCCGGCGTCTCGATCGCAACGATGTCCTGCAGCCTTATTGGTAGATGCTCCCTATTGAGCAGGGCCAGATTGACTATTGTTGGTGCTTTGGTCGCATCGATCAACCGGATGAACCGGCTCATCGCCATCCTGAAGTCCAGTGGGTCAAACCTCTTGCTCTTGGATAAGTGTTCGACAGGCACTTGCTCCCTCAGGCGCTGTAGCTTCTCGATCTTAAGTAGATCATCCGCTATCCGTCCACTAATGAATATTACCGGTAACTCGAAGTCCCGGGCGATATCCAATCCGGCTTGTTCATTCCCATGTATCTCTATGTCGAGAATAAGGGCATCCGGGGCGGTGGCCTGCACCCGCTCCCTGAACTTCATCGCATCTTCTTGGGCTGTGACAACGAGCACGGTGTCAAGAGCCTTCAAGGAGCTGACCAAGTGATCCAGAATTACAGGATCATCTTCCAAGACAGCTATCCTCAACCTGCTCATGGCTTGATTCGGACGGTGAGCACCGCGCGATACACCTCCGCCGACACCGGTCCATGCGCCAGCTCGAACGCACCGTCCAGAATGGTCTCCAAGCGCTCGTTCATGTTCTTGAGTCCGATGCCGCCTTGTCCGTCGCGGTTCCTCCTACCGATCCGGTTCGTCACCTCCAAGCGGAACTCATCGCCTGCGAGGGAGATCACCACACGGAGGAAATCGGGATGCTCCACATCACCATGCTTGAAGGCGTTCTCCAGCATGTAGCCCGTGACCAGGTGTGGCAGGCATGGCTCATGGTACCAACGCGAGTGCTGGTCAACCCCATCGGTGATCACGTCCAGCCCATCGCGCTCCTTGCGCACCAAGGCTTGCATGTCGACATAGCTCTTGATGAAGCCGACCTCCTCACCGACGCCGACCTTGTGCGTGGACCCCTTGTACAACACATAGTCCATGGTCTTCATCATGGTGTCCATGCCGTTGCTCAGATTGCCAGCGTAGCTCTGCAAGCGGGCCATGATATTCTTCATGGTGTGCGGCTCCAGTTGGATCTTCAGGTTGTCAGACTGAAGCAAGGCGTTCTCCACTTCCAGCTGCGTGTTCTCCTTGATCAACGCATCCCTGTGGGCCGTGATGCGCTCCTTCTCTTTCTGCAGGGCATCCCGTTCCTTCCGGGTCCGGCGCAGCTTGATGAACAGCCAGACCAAGGCGACGGGGACGGCGAAGAAGAGCAGGGCACCCAGGAACTCACCGCTGTTCATTTGCGTGTTGTTGTGTGGTGAAAGTAGAAAGAGATACGTTCATGTGCCTTGCATTCCGGCTCGTTGTCCGGTTCGAAAGAGCTGCCGAAGATCTCTTGTCAGATGTGATCCTGGTGGGGCTGGCATGCTGCGTCTATTCCCAAGCCCGCTGCACCAGTTCCACTTCATACGCATGTGCATCGCGGCCAACGGCCTTGGTGCGGTGCCTGAGGTTGGCGTGGCGCAGGCTGGGATGGATGAGTGAGACCACAGTGCAAGCGGGTGCGTCCGGCGTAAACTGCACTGCAGTGCGATGGGCCGCTTGTTGTCGGTCGATGTCGCCCAAGCGTGCGCCGAGCCAGGGGCTGAGCTGCGGCGAGAGCGGGGCGATCAGTGAAGGCACCTCACTGCCCAGCACTAGGATGCCCCGTGGTTTCATGTGGCGCAGCTGGGTGAGGAAGAAGGCACTGCACTCCGCTACGAATCGCGAATCCTTGCGCCCTGGGAATACACCGGTGGTGGCCGAACCGGCCCGCAGGCCCATGAAGAAGTTGGTGAAGAAACACTGGCGTGGCGCCACTCCGGCCTCCTTCAGCAGGTTCAACAGATTCCGCCAGGTCGGTGACTTCAGGTTCTCCATCTTCTTGTCCTTGGACCGGTGATACTCCACCTCGGAATGGAAGTCGTGTCCCAGCACCATGATGCCCCCGACCGGGAAGCTGGGGGCTCCCTCTTCCATCCACAGCCCATGCCCGCCGGGGAAGAAGGCCGTTCCGGTTATGGCCTCCGGTACGGGGATCACACCGCTCGGATAGGTGTCGGGGTGGGGGAGTTCTTGGCGGAGCAGCAGGGCTTGGTTCATGAGGGAGAATTAGGACCTGCAATAAAGGCAACAATGGCTCATCCTTCCAGCTCCCAAGGAGTCGAGGTTCTTCAGCCCCGCTTATGTTCCCGCAGATTCACGCCGCCCATCGTCTTCCGCACCTGCTTGGCCATGTCCCGGTTGTAGAAGGTATCCGCATCCACTTGGTGTGAGCTGTGCATTGCTGCTCCGTGTTCCGCTTCGATCTTCACGCGCTTGAGATAGCGCCACCAGGCCTCGGCGTGTGTCTCTTTCGGCGGGCTTGCACCATGAACGAGGTCCACGAAACGCTTCTGCTCTTCCGAGATGGGTTGCAGTGTGCCGCTGGACAAGCCTTGGTACCAATACCCCCAGCGTTTGACGAGGGCATACTGCTCCTCACTGAACAGGCGCGGGTCGCATGCGAAGGGGAAATCCTTCATCGCCGCCATTGCGCGGTGCTGCTGGCCAATGTGGTTCATAGAGGCAAGATAATGTACTGTCCGATCGCTTTGTTGTATTCTTGGATGGATGCGGACCCCGGAGATCATCCTGGATACAGAGCAGAACCACGTGCTGGTGGCGGTATTGCCGTCACCCAAAGACCTTGCCCTGGCCTTGCAGGCGGGTTGGTACCGCATCCCCCTGGCAACGGCCCCACCATTGATCAGGGAGGGCAAGGCCACGCACATTGCGTTCTACCAACCTCTTGCCTTCGGCGAGGACCGGTATACTGTGCGGTGGTATTCGGCCATTACAAGTCTGGCGGTCCGTAAGCGCATCGAGATCCTCCCGTTGGAGGTGCATGATCCGAACGCCCAGAAGGAATACTACGTCGTCGGTTGCGCTGCCATGCGTCAGCTGGATCAGCCCATACGAAGTAAGCGGCCCCGGCGGTCCGTATTCTTCCCCACCACCTTGAAACGCCTCTTCAACGCGACAGACATCAACCACCTGTTCAATGACAGTCCGCTGGAGAACCTGCTTTGGTCGGCGTTCATTGAGGCGGATATTCCCGGCGAACGACAATTCGACGTCCGGATCGGCAAGCATTGGTTCAAGCTGGATTTCGCCATCTTCTGCAAGGCGATGAATTTGGCGATCGAGTGCGATGGTGACGAATACCACATGACCAACGCAGGCGTGGAGCGGGACAAGTGGCGCCGGAACCTCCTAAGTGCTTACGGCTGGCAAGTGATCCAGCTCACCTCGTCGAAGCTGCGTTATGAGATGCCCGAGTCCTTGTCCATTGTCCGTGAGGCCATCAACCGCTATGGCGGGCTGCAGGATCCTGATAGTGATGGCGGCTTTCGGTATACCCATGATCCGGAGGACCCGCAGCCTCGATTATTCGACTAGCATCCCCGAGCCTTTTTGCGTGAGGTCATTTGATCCTCACTTCCGTGCTGCCCAGAGTCCCACCTGCGGTGTATTCGAAGGTGCCGGTCCAATGTTTCGGGTCGTCCTGCACCATCGTCAACCATAGGGTTCCGGTGAACTCCCGATTGCCCTGGATGGTGAAATGGGCCTTGATGCCCTCCTCGGTCAGGTTTCCGTCAGTGATCTGGATCGGGAAGCGGCTCGCAGCGACCTTACCATTGTAGAGCGTCTGCTCTCCGTTGCCTTTCAAGCCTTGGTTTTTGTCCTGCATTACACCCACACTGTACACATACACCTCCCCATCGAACTTCCCCCCATTGGATCCGGTCACGGTGTTGGAGATGGTCCAGCGCCCGCTCAGGTCGGGGTGCTCATCACCCGGTTTGAACTGGTCCCACAGGGCAACGGTTCCGCCGACCAGGGAAACCACGGTAGCGGCGATGCCCACTTTTGAAGCGATAGAGGAGGAGCTCTTTTCCATGAGGGGTTTTGTCCCTTCGAATATCGCGCTTCTCCGGAAATGCTCACAGCTCCCACTCCACCACCAGAAAGTCCTCCAAGCTGCACCCGCAATGCAGCGCCGCCTCCAGCCAGCGCAGTTGCGTGCCGCGCATCGCGTCCTTCTTCCGCTTCTTGCTTTCGGCGAAGACCAGGCGATCGTTCTTCCACGCCACCACATCCCAGCAGCCGCTGAAGCTGTTGCCGTTCTCGGCGGCGATGGCCTGGAGGCGTTCGTTCACCCACGCGTCGGTGATGGGCAGCTGTTCCTGTGCGCGCGGTCCATCGGGGTGCCAGGCGTTCCAGAGGCCGGGGGTCATCATTCCGTTGCCATAGG
>DAOORM010000019.1:0-14334 GCA_035389265.1 Flavobacteriales bacterium
ATCGCGTCCTGTGCGTGCAGCACCATCCCGCTCGACGGAACAACGCGCGCAAGCATAGCAGCGCACTACTCCGGCTGTCTTTGCACCAGTTGCTTGCGCGCGGAGCAGGAACGCACTGCGAAGCGTGATCTCAGTGGAAGATGAACGCGGAGGGAATACGCCCCGCGTAGAAGGTCCCCAGGCTCGCACCATCGGCACCATACCGGTGTACGACACCACGCTGGGTGAAGTCCAATGCGTCGGCCGCATGCACCACACCCGAGTTAGGGTCCACACCCAGTCCATAGAAGTTGCGTCCATCTGCCGCCACGAATGGTACGCTCGGTAGCGCATCATCGGTGATGGCCATGCGGAAGACATCGGTATTAAGGAAATAGAGCACCGTGCCATCGCCGTTCATAGTCAACCGCGAGGGACTGTCCGCTGAACTCGGCAGTGGAAAGGTGGCGTCGACGTTATGCGACACTGGATCGATCCGGTAGAGGGCAGGAGCCGTACCCGTGCCACCACTACAGGCCACCCACAAAGCACCATCGGCATCCAACACCAGGCTGTTGCCGCCCCGGCTCACCGCGATGCTGTCCACGATGGCATCGGTGGCCGTGTCGATCACGTACACATAGCGCCGCGTCTGGTTCGTAACGAAGACCTCCGAACCCACCAACGCCATCATCTCCGTCCAACCCGCACAAGGGATGGAACCGGTAATGCTGTTCGCCTGCAGATCGACCACCGCTATCGATCCCGACTGCAGGTCGGACACGTACGCCTTCGAACTACTCACCGGCAACAGGTAGCGCGGTGATGCGAAACCGGTGATCGTCGCGGAGGAAACAAAAGTCGCCGGATCGACCACTTCCACCTTGCCGCTGTTGTTCACCACCAAGTAGGCCTTGCCATCGTGCAAGGTCATGCTCTGCAACACATCACCGAGCGCTTCGCCGTTCGCTGGTGCATAGAGGTCCTCGACCACTTCACCCGTGGCAGCATCGAAGTGACTCACCGATGCATTGCCCCATTGGAAATTGCCCTCGTTGATCACATAGACCCCTCGGTCCACCGGTGCGTTCGGCTCTTCAACAGGCGGCTCTGGGCGGTCCTTGCGACAACTTTGTAGGGCGAAAGCCAAGAGCACCATCGCCGACACCACGCACATTCTCGCGCTCATCCCATTCATCGTTCGCCGAATTGGTAACGTACCCCGATGCGGTAATGGCGCAAGGGCATCGGGCGATCGGCGATCACCTGATACCGCGCATCGAACAGGTTGTTGCATTGCAGATCGACGGACAAGCTGCCACGCTTGCCGGTACGCAACGCGTACGCGAGCCAGGCGTTCGCCACTGTGAACGGCTCCAGGAAGGATCGGGTATCGGTGCTCGTATACCGATACCCGGTGTACACGGCGATGCATGTGGCACTGAAGCGCCCGTGCTGTACACCGATGCGCCCGCGGCCGCTGTACATCGGTGTATAGATCAACTGCTTGTCCACGGAAGCATCATCGCTGCTCTTCGCACGTTGGTTCGTGCTCACCACATGGTCCGTGTTCAACGCGAAGGTGAGCTTCGATCGCCCCACAGACACTATCACTTCCGCACCGGCTTCCACCCCTCGGCTCCACACCTGCATCACGTTCTGCGGACTCCAATACGCCGGCCCCGGCAACCAGATGATCCACTGGTCCATGGTGCGTGAATAGGTCGTCACCTCACCGTTCACGGCGACCCGACCGACCGTGCGATCCAGCGCTACACCGACCTCGGCACCGTGACCACTTTCGGGCAACAGATCGCGCACACCACCCGGCACCCAATACAGATCGTTGAAAGTGGGTACACGATAAAGCTTGGAAACACTGGCTTTCAGCTGCGCGCCTGGCATTAAACGGACCTGTGCGCCGATGTTGGCCGTGAAGGGCACCAGGCGTTGGTCCATCCGTTCTTGCCGCGCCGAAGCCGATGCGCTCCAACGCCCGCTCCGCGCGGTGTAGGTGTACGCGCCGAAGAGCGCACTGCGCAACTGCTGCGGTGCATCCGCATATCCATCGGAACGCGCCGCAGCGTGTGTGGCGTTCAAGCCCATGATGAACAGGTGTCCACGCCCTGGCCGAAAACGCCATTCACCCTCGGCGATGGCCGTGCGCGAGCGACTGTCCACGGCGGTATCATCGAAGGGGAACCAACGCAAGCCCTCTTGGAACCAGGCACTGCGCACATGCACTACGCTCCGACGCGCGCTGTATTGCCAAGCGGCCGTGAGCCGATGACTCTCATCCCGTTGTTCGGCGGTGCTCCGGCCCTGTTGCAGCGTAGGTGGTATCCCGCGATCACTGAACTGATACCAGTATCCGACCGAGACGCGCTGTTGCGCGGTGATCTGATGATGCACTTGCGTGAGCAAGCCGCGCTGCTCCAACTGCGCGTTCTCCTGCTTGCGCTCGGCTGTGTTGTCGGCCAGCACATAGCGGAAATCGTTGCGGGCAGCGGTATGGAAGAGGGCCACCGAGGCGGACCACCGCGCATTGCCCAACGAGGCGCTCACCTGTTGACGCAGATCACCGAAGCTGCCCACCGATGCACCAACCTCCACGTATGGTCCACGATCGAAGCGTGGCAAGTTGTTCAGGTGGATGGTGCCACCCACTGCACCACTGCCCCACAAGGCCGTAGCGCCACCGTGTTCGATGCGCACATCGTTCGCGGCGAGCACCGGTACCAAGGACAGGTCGAGCTGACCATTCATCGGACTACCGAGGTTGAAGCCGTTCCACAGAACGGCCGTGTGGTTGGCACTGCCGCCCCTGAACGCCGTGGTGGCCAGGCTTCCCAGACCATAACTCTTGATGAAGACGCTGCTTTCGTTGGTGAGCAGGGTCCCGAGGTCCGCCGTGGCGTGCCGCGCGAACGCGGTGCTATCCACCACCTTCGATCGAGCACCCACGTTCATGCCGACCAACCGCGGTGCCACCACCACTACTTCACGTAACCGCAAGGTGTCCACCACGGTCTGCGCGTGCAGGGAGAACCACAACATCACGAGCGCGCTGGATACGATGCCGCGCCGCACGAACGCTGCTGCGCCGCACACACGACCATCCGTACCGAGTGCGCTCCACATGGCCTATCGGACCGCGATGGTGCGCTTCACTCCACCCACGTGCAACACGTAGAGGCCCGGTGCGAACGCGTTCACGTCAAGGGTGGTGAAGGCTCCATCCGTGCGGCCCTCATGCACCAGCCGACCTGCGCTGTCCGTGATCCGCACGAGCTCATTGGTATCGGCTTCCCGGCGGATGGTGAGGATGTCGTTCGCTGGTTGTGGGTACACTGTGAAGACCTCGCTCTCCACCGCAGCGATGGACGTGCTCACGCCCGCAGCCACGGGCGGCGTGGGCCGGATAGCCGGCATGAAATCGGTGTACGAACAACCGAAGAAGCCACCGTCGTTGACCGCGGTGGCCAGCCCGAGGTTGGTGCTCCAGTTGCCCAGATTGGTCGCGCTCCATGTACTCCAATAATCGGGTGCACCACCGATGCCGGCTTGTGTGCCGTACGTGAGGTCGCTGAGGAAACCCGTGTTGATCACCGCGTCAAGTGATGCATCGGCCGCGAGCACGGCGTTCAGCATCGCATCACCCGTGGTGCTGCCATCGAAGCGGAAGCCCCATGCATGCGATGGTGTGGCCGATCCGTCCTGGAAGTCGATCACCAGGATGGCGGTGTTCGCGCCGCTGCCCACCCAGAACTGCACATGGTCCGCGGTGAAGGCGAAGGGATCATAGGCCGCGATAGGTTCGCGTGGGTTCAGCGCCGGCTCGAAATCGGTGTACGAACCACCGAACCAACTGCCATTGACCAGCACCTCGGCCAGGCCCAGGTTCATCTCCATGTCGGCGATGCTGGTGCCGCTCCACGTGCTCCAATAGTTCGGTGCGCCGCCGATGCCCGCGTGATCGCCGTAGGTGAAGGAGTTGAGGAAACCGCCGGGGATGTCCACCGTGATGTTGGGGTCGGCGGCCGCAATGGCGTTCACCATGTCCTCACCGGTGGCCGTGCCATCGTGCAGATAGCCCCACGCATAGCTCGGATCATCTGTGCCATCCTGGAAATCGACCACCAACACCGAGCTGTCGGGGCCGGATCCCACCCAGAATTCCACCTGGGTGATGTCGAAGGTCTGTGCTTGCAAGGGCGCGGTGGCCAGCAAGGCGAGTGCGGAAAGTGCGTGTACGGTCTTCTTCATCCGTGTTCTGAATTCACTGTTCAACAACAGCCTCCAGGATGAAAAAAGAGCCGATCGCACATGCCACCATGTGCAACGGGCTTGCCTTTTGTCCTGAAAGCAAACTCCCACAAAGGCTGGTGACAGGTCTTCTGGCTCACCCATTCTCCCCGGCGCCTTCCCATCCGCCGGATGGCGGGCAGTGGCATCGTGCCGGTTCGTACACAGGCTTACAGCTTCAGGAAAAGCCCGGGATTCGCACCCGGTTCCCTTTTAACCCCGTTCGTTACGCGGGGATCATCAGCGGGGCGAAGGTAGGGGATCGGACCGCTGGTGGGCGCCACCGTGCAGGCACCTTTGCCGAACATGCGCGCCCTCGCAGGCGAGAGGCCATCCCACCATGGCCCTTCGTGCTGCGCGGCGATCGATCGTTGCGCAACCCTTACAGATCGTTGAACAGTGCTCGGGCCAACTAGCCGGTCGGCCAGGCTCACAATTAAGAACCGTTCTGATACGGCATCTCGAAGGCATTCTCGTACCGGAACCACCGCGGCGCTTGGTCGGTGTTCGCGCCCGACCCCTTCGCGCGTGTGGTCACCACCGCACCACCGTGTAGGCCCTGCGCGTGCCGCCTCCATCGGTCACCAGCAGCATGTATGTACCTGGCACGTACGGCGATAGATCGACCTTGCATTGGTCGCTGTCGGCGTTCGCCACGAAACCCTTGTACAGGATACGGCCTTGCGCATCCATTAGCCATGACTCGACCGGACCTCGATCGAAGAGTTCCTTGGGCCAGGTCAGTGTGACCATACCTTCTGTTGGGTTCGGTGCCACGTGTAATTCCATGGCTACGGTCGCACATCCGTCAAGGGCCATGCTGGCGTACACCTCCTCCGCACCATCACGATCCACTTGCCGCAAGCGGTAATAGGTGATCACGCCCTGTGATAGGTCCTTGTCCCGCCAAGCATACTCGATCACCTGTTGGCTGTGGCCTGCGGCGCGCACCTCGCCTATGGCCTCCCACACCACAGCATCGGCACTACGCTCGATGGCGAAGTGGCTGCTGTTGCGTTCACTGGCGGTCGTCCACCTGATGGTGGGCATTCCGTCTTCGCAGGATGCCACCATTTGCAGCATGCTCACCGGCAGCACGATCATGGTCGGCAGGCAGCCATTGGCACCACCCGCGCCGGGCCCACCACTGAATTGCGCGCAGGCGCCACGGATGCAGCAGCTCAACGTGATACACCACACCAGTGACCAGGTGTTCACAGCGCGAACCGGATATGTACGGTGCTGGCGCATGCATCAAGGGGCACGGCGAACACCACGGACACCGCGGTCCGCGAAACGAGTGACATTGAAGGGGAACATGAGACGACGATCGGATACGCGTTGGTCCTGTACGATCGAGGACCAACTCCCGCCGCGCGGGGCGTAGCCGGTGAAACCATCCACCGGCCATGAGAGCCCGTCGTGTGTGCCGAGGAAGGTGATCATGCCATTGCCATGGAAACGGCGTTGGTAGATCAAGGAGAGGTAGCCGGCCGAGATGGTGTACTCCGCCACGTTGCCACCGAGGTCCATGATGCCGTAGTACGACGCGCCGGCCGAGGCCCTTGTCGCTCCTGCTTCGGCGAACACACCACAACGGAACGGACCGGCGTTGAGCGACGCGGAACCATAAGATCCATTCGAGGCTGCATCCACGTTTTCCGCTGCTGTGTTCAAACCCGTTTGCGAGATGGGCGCGATCACACTGGAGGTGTTACCTCCGGTAGGCACGTCGTTCGCCACGGGCAAACCGGGGCCCCTGCACGCCTTCTCGAACTCCATCTCCGACATCGGCCGTAAGCCGCACCAGTCCAGATAGGCGAGCGCGTTCGGCGCGTTCACGTAGTTGGCAGCGACCCAAGCACCATCGTCCGCCTCATCGGCTATGCCGTCCCCATCCGCATCGCAGCCGAAGGTGATCGGTCCGGTGGCATCGATCGTCGCCGGACACCGGATCACGGAGCGGTTCACCAGGGTAGCGCTGCCCGACATCACATACCGGTTGGTCACGCTCGTTACACCCGGCAATACGTTGGTGGCCACCATCAAGGCTTGTTGCCTACGTGTCAGCTTGTTCAAGTAGGCCACGTATTCGCCCTGCGATAGTTCGTATTTCATGCAGTAGAAACCCTCGTAACCCTTGGGAAAAGCAGAACCGAAGTCGTTGCCGAGGCCGCCGCCACTGTATGAGAGTGTAACGGTGAATACGTCGGCATAGGGCAGATGATTCTCGGACGTGATCTGCCGGGGCGTGGTACCACTGGACCCGTTCCGGAATGCCCAGATACCAGCACCGCCCACATAGTAGCTTCCCGTAGGCACCAGCACCATTTCCACCGCATGCACGCACACTTCTAATGCCGTGCCAATGGCGATGCCCTGGGCGCCGTGCAGCCACTGCAGCTGACAGCCGGGCGCCGAAAATGTTCCGTTGCCATCCGCCGACCGATGGATGAACACGCCCACAGCCGGATTGCCTGCCGAATACGCCGATACCGCATCCACACAACCCACTGTGATGGTGGTCCCCGCCGGGGCGCTATGCGTGGCGTTGTTGCCGAGGTGTGCATGCTCCCAGATCCGATCGAAGCGCAGCGTGGCACCGCTCAACGCAACGAAGGGCGTGAAGTTGACGGTGATGGTGGTGGCGGAAGTGATGGCCGTGATCACCGTAGCGGGGGCGAGCGTGCCTGTTCCGGCAAGCAGCACCACAGGCATACCCGCGCGCAGCAGCGCGGTGCTCGGCACGGTGACGGTTGTGCCTGCGCTACTTGCACCCGCGAGTACCGGATCGGTGGCCCCTGCCCTGAATTTGACGAAGACCCACGCCGCATCCCAGTTGTTCGGTGCCATGCTCACCCGCCAACTGTTCTGCCAACCGATGTCGAACTGCACGTACACCAGGCCATCGCTCAGGTCGCTATCCACCAGCGTGGCCGGGCTCACCACCAGGTCGTTGCTGCGCAAATAGGCTTGGGCACCTACCAGCACCGCTGCCACCAGCAGCCATCGGCACCACCACCGGGGCGCACTCCTTCCGCAACGTTCCACCTGTGCATGCATCAGCTTTCCAGCGCATGCCGCAGCGCCCAGAATGGACCGCCTACGACCAGCAGCGCGAAATTCCCGCACTGTGGCCAGCGATGCAATACCGGAAAACCCTTAGAAGGGATAACAAAAGTTACATCCGCAGCTCTGCGCCAAGGCCACTCCTCCGCGTGGGCCTGGATGCGAGCGCCCTACCCCGCTTCGCCCAGCCCTTCGTGCAGGTCCACCGTTACCACATCGAAGCGGTAAACGTAGCTGCGCTCGGGCGCATCGGGGAAGAGGCGGTTGACCCAGCTGGTGCGCTGGCTGCTCCACGGCACGCTCTTGCGCCACTGCCACAACCAATCGGCCTGGAACTCGATGGTGCCGCGGTCCTCGATGCGTTGCAACGGCCGCAGCAACAGGTTGGCGAAGAGCAGCTGCTCGATGGCCGGTACCTGCGCCTCGTACGCCGCATCGATGGTGATGTAGGCGAACTTGTCCGGACGCACCGCTTCGGCGGCACGCAGCACTGGGCACAACTGGTTGATGCGGTCCAAGGTGTGGGCCCATTCGGCCTGCACGGCCGCGAAGGAGAGCATGGTGTGGGGCATGGGGAGGCGGAGGATCATGTGTCGGTTTTTTCGTCGATCGGCGGACGATAATATAGGCGATCATCCGTGTTGGTGCTGTCGGCAGGCGATTTTCGTGGACCACTCTAGCTGTTCGGACGTGACACCTCGGCACCGCGAACCCGTTCCCGCCACGGGCCAACCCACTCCCGGATCACCGAACTTTAACCCGGTTCCCTCTCCCGACCCCATGGCCCACTTCCCGCTCTTCCGTCGGCGTTCCCTGCCGCTCCTCGCTGCCGTGCTGCTGCTCGTGGCCTGCCAGAAAGAGGTGGAGATCCCCGAACCGGATCCCGAGCCCACGCCCACCGCCGACAATGCCCGCGGCGACAACATGGCCATGGGCAACCCCAGCGGCGCCATCGCCAGCGTGGTGGCCGCCAACAACCACTTGATCGTACACCCGCAATTCGCCGTGGGCTACGACAACAGCCGCGGCCAGGCCCGCTGGGTAAGCTGGCACTTGAGCCAAGCGTGGAAGGGCCCCGCCGAACGCTGCGACTGTTTCGAGCCCGACCCGCTGCTGCCCGCCTCGTTCTACGCCGTTACCACCTTCGCTTACAGCGGCACCGGTTTCGACCGCGGCCACCTCTGCCCCAGCGACGACCGCGACGCCTCCGACGCCGACAACGCCGCCACCTTCCTGCTCACCAACATCGCACCCCAGGCGCCCGACATGAACCAGGACACCTGGTTCCAGCTCGAAGCCTTCGCCCGCGACCTCATCGCCGACGGGTTCGAGATCTACACCATCGCCGGTGGTTACGGCAACGGCGGCACCAACGCACAAGGCGTGTTCACCACCCACCTCGCCGGCGGCGCCATCGCCGTGCCCGCCCGCTACTGGAAGGTGCTCGTGATCATCCCCGATGACAGCAACGACCTGGAACGCATCAGCACCGAAGGCGCCCGCGTGATCGCCGTGGACATGCCCAACAGCGCCAGCGCCACCGCCCAACCCTGGTACGCCTACCGCACCACCGTGGACGCCGTGGAACAAAGCACCGGCCTGGACCTGCTCAACGCCCTCCCTACCACCGTGCAAGAGGCGTTGGAAGAGGAGGAGGATGCGGGGGTGGTTTGGTGATCAGCCTTCGTTCTCGCCGCCATAATGCTGGTGGCGCTTGAAGCCTGCATCGGGCCGTTGGAGGTAATGCTCCAAGTAGCTGTCGAAACTGTCGTTGGCAGGCACCAACAGCTCCACCGCAATGAAGCACTGCTCCCAAGGCTCCAGCTCCGGCGCGGTGTAAGCCACGTAGGCTGCCAGTAACATACCATGATCGATAAGGTTGGCCAGTGCCCTGTTCTCGAACATAGCTAAGTAGCCCAACTTATGCCCCTGCCAATACACGGCTACCGCGTCGGGGTCATGTTCGTTATCGTATTCGCGCACCAGGTCCAATTCGTCGCGCGCCTTCATTTGGCCGATCACCTGCGGACCGGCATGGTATTGAAAACCGCGCACGAACCCATCGTACACGAAAAGTTGGTGGCAGTCCTTCGTCCACGCCAAACGATCCTGCTCCGCGGTGCCGAGCAATTCCAACGGCGGCAAGGTAAGCAGGGCCGGGCTGCCGAGAAGGGTGCGGAGGAAGGTGAGGCGGTGCATGGCAAACAGTGAACCACAAAAAGAAAGCCCCGGAAGAACCGGGGCTGAGATCAAAAGACCTGTAGAATAGTCTTTATCGTGGTAAGCTCTCGGAACAAAAATAATCACGATCTTGACAATCACAAATCATGACATATAAAATGGCACGTACTCTCGGACTTGACATTGGAACGAACAGCATCGGATGGTGCTTGGTGGAGGATGGTAAGAAGATCATCGCTATGGGCTCCCGGATATTCCCCGTGGGGGTGAAGGAGGATAGCTACGCAAAGAGTGGAACCGAAGAAAGCCGGAACGCAGCGCGGCGCACGGCGCGTGGTATTCGACGCGGATACGACCGCTACAAGCAACGACGAGCCAAGTTGGAAGCACTCTTGACGGAACACGGGATGATGTTCGACAAGACCACAAGCCTTCCAACGAAAAAGCTATACGGCTTGCGGAAGGAGGCCTTGGACCGCAAACTCGAACTTCAAGAACTCGGCCGCATTCTCTTCCTGATCAACCAGCGCCGTGGCTTCAAGAGCAACCGAAAGGAGGCCGCCAAAGAAGGTGACGACGCAAAGAAATTGACCGCCTACAAGCAGGCCATGAGCGATTTCGAAGCCAAGCTGAAGGCAAGTGGATTACGTACGGTGGGCGAGTACCTAGCCTCGCTGTTCGATGACCAGCCAGCCAACTGGCACAATGTGAACGAACCACGCGAGAGGATCCGTGAGCATCAACGGATAAAGCGTGAGTTATACCAGCAGGAGTTCGACCTGATCTGGGCTAAACAAAGCGCCCACTACCCCGCTCTGCTTACCACCGAACTGAAGGATCAACTACGGGACAAGGTCATCTTCTTCCAGCGCAAATTGAAAAGCGCCAAGCACTTGGTGAGCAAGTGCCGCTTTGAGCCGGCCAAGCGGGTGATGGCGAAAAGTGATCCGCTCTTCCAGGAGTTCAGGTTGTGGCAGCGATTGCGCGACATCCGAGTGACCTATGGTGATCGGGTGAACGACCCCCTCACCAACCACGAGCGCGGAACGCTGGCTGCTGAACTAGGCGGTAAGGCCAGTTTGGGCAAGACGGAGATCAAAGACCTGCTCGGCTTCAAACGCAGCGCCACCTTCAACGACATTGGTGAAAAGCTCCTCGGAAATGTCACCGTCGCACGCATCAAAGATGCTGTGGGCGAAGATTGGTACTGGAAACAGGATCCCGAGAAACGACTGAAGCTCTGGCATACGCTCTACTTCGCCGAAGATGAAGGTTGGATAGAGACATATGCGCAAAAGAGCCTTGGCATGAACGACGAGCAGGCCAAGCGTTATGCCGAAGTGAACTTGGAACTGGACTATGGCAGTATCAGTCATAAAGCCGCTCAGAAGATCCTACCCTTCTTGATCGATGGCTTTGACTTCGCGACCGCGTGCGCTCAGGCGGGATATCATCACTCGCAGCGCGATCTGGACAAGGCCGATCGCGTGCTGGATGCCAAGCTGGACACCAGCAAGATGGACCCGATCCGCAATCCGCTGGTGCAAATGACCGTGAACGAAACGGCACGCTTGGTGAACGCCGTGATCACTGAGCATGGCAAGCCTGATCTGGTTCGGGTAGAACTGCTGCGCGACCTGAAGAAGCCAAAAGCCGTGCGCGAGAAGATGCGTAACAGCATGCGCGATAAGGAGAAGTTGCGAGACGAATACCGGGCTTTCCTTCAGGCACGCAAGGTTCTTCCGGAGATCCGAATGAGCGACATCAAGAAGTTCGAGCTCTGGCTAGAACTTGAATACTCCGTGAGCGCATTGGAGAAGCTGGACCCCAACGTTGACCTGAGAGCCTTTGCCAAGTTCGCTGCCGCCGTAAGTCCCAAGGACAAGGATAAGTTCCGCCTTTGGTTGGAGTGCGGCCGTGTATCGCCCTACACCGGGGAGATGATCCCGTTGAACAAGCTCTTCACGGAAGCCATTCATGTGGAACACATCCTACCCTACAGCCGAAGCATCGATGACAGCTTCGCGAATAAGACGCTCTGTGAAGACCACGTGAACGATGCCAAAGGCAATCTCACCCCGCTTGAGTACTTCGAGCAGAAGCGGACACCAGCAGAACTCAAAGCGTTCAAACTGCGGGTGCAGAATTTCAGCCAAGGGAAGCTGGACAAGTTCCTGGCCACAGAAGTCAAAGAAGATTTCCTGAACAGCCAGTTCACCAACAGCGCCTATATCGGCACCGAGGTGCGTGACCTGCTGCGCACTACATGCAAGGATGTGCGTGTGACCAACGGCCAGTTGACGGGATTACTGCGCAACCGTTGGAGCCTTAACCGCCTATTGAACAACGAGGCCGACCAAAAGAACCGCGACGACCACCGGCACCACGCCGTGGATGCCCTTGTCATCGCTTGCACTACTCAAAGCTTGGTGCAGAAGATCAGCAGCGAGAGCAAATTCGACCATACCGGTTGGCAGAAGTTGCCGGATATCGGCTTGCCGTGGAGCACTTTCCGAACGGATGCAGGCGAAAAGTTGAGCGGCCTACTGGTGAGTTATAAAGGCGGCAAGCGATTGCTGAGCAGCAAACTGAACAAGTACCGGCACAGCAAAGCCCATGACGGCAAACCGGAGAAGTATCAAAAGACCTTAGCCGTACGAGGGGCATTGCATGAGGAAACACTCTACGGGCGTATCACCATCCAAGGCAAAGGCACTAAAGAGGATACCTATGTGGTGCGCAAAGCACTCACCTCATTGACCAAGGAGGAGCAGTTGGATAACATCGTTGATCCTGTGGTACGCAAGACCATTCAAGACCACGTTGCAGCGCACAATGGCAGCTTGAAGGAGGCCATGAAGCAAACGGTGTACATGCCGGTGAAGGAGAAGAACAAAGGCAAGTTGGTACCCATCAAGAACGTGCGTATGCGGGTGAACACGGAGGAAATGGTGGAGCTGCGACCCAAGACCTTTGTAGAGCCGGGAAGCAACTACTGCATTGCGATCTATGAAGACGCAAAGGGAAAGCGGGCGTTCCGAACGGTAAACTTCCTTGCGGCAAGCCGTAAGGCGTTGAAGAAATTGCCAATTTACCCAAAGGAGTACGACGGGAAGACTCTGCTCATGGCCTTACAACAACGCGACCTTGTGGTGATTTATGACCAGCACCCAGATGAGATCCAGTGGAACAGCCCTAACTGGTTAGCTCAACACTTGTACACCATCAAGAAGATGGACAAGAACGGGAAGATAGGGTTGGTCCTTCACAAAGCTTCCAATGCCAATCCCGACTTCCCTAAGCGCTATCCGGCAGGTACTGTTGCTATGAAGACAGCGGGAACGATCAAAGCCTTGCCGGTGCACATCACAACCACGGGTCAGATCGAGCGGAAATGATCAAACGCACCCTGTACTTCGGGAATCCAGCTTGGCTGAATGTGGACCATGGCCAATTAGTGATCCGCGATCCGTTGCTAAAGGCAGCCGGTAGCAAGGATGAAAAGGGACGGGTGCCCATTGAAGACATCGGGCTGGTGGTGCTGGACCACCAGCAGATCACGGTAACACACACCGTACTGCACCAACTATTAGCCAACAATGTGGCCGTGGTGGTGTGCGATGAACGGCGCCATCCCTGCGGTATGCTCCTGAACCTGGAGGGAAATCGGGTGCAAGCAGAACTGTTCAAGTACCAGATCGAGTGCAGCGAGCCACTGCGCAAGCAGCTTTGGAAACAGACCGTGGAAGCCAAGATCCATAACCAAGCGGCAGTTCTCGCCAGCGCCAAAGGAGATGCCGGTCTGCTCTACGAGTTGGCCAGCAAAGTGCAAAGTGGTGACACTGGCAACCGTGAGGCACAAGCGGCGGCGTGGTATTGGCCGCGACTTTTCCAAACCATGCCGCACTTCCGCCGTTTCCGCGAAGGACCACCTCCGAACAACCTGCTGAATTATGGCTACGCCATTTTAAGGGCCATGGTAGCTCGCAGCCTGGTAGGTAGCGGTTTACTCCCGACGCTTGGCATCTTTCATCGGAACCGCTATAACGCCTATGCGCTAGCCGATGACATCATGGAGCCTTACCGCCCCTTCGTCGATGCCCTGGTACTGGAGATGGTCCGGAAGGGCGGTGCGCCGGAAGACATGAGCCTTGAACACAAGGGCCAATTGCTCAAACTGCCTGTGGCCGATGTGATCATGGACGGGAAGGCCAGCCCACTCATGGCAGCCGTTGCACGCACCACCGCATCGCTGGCACAATGTTTCGCAGGTGAGCACCGCAAACTGCTTTACCCGGTACTGCCGTGAATAATCATCACTTCAACGCCTACCGCATCATGTGGGTACTGGTCTTTTTCGATCTGCCTACCGATACGGCCAAAGAGCGTAAAGCCGCTGCCCGATTCCGGAAAGACCTTCTATCCGATGGCTTCACCATGTTCCAGTTCAGCATCTACCTGCGCCACTGCAGCAGCCGGGACAACATGGAAGTACATCAGAAGCGTGTGATCAGTTGCCTGCCCGAGATGGGGCACGTGGGCATGCTTTCGGTAACGGACGCCCAGTTCGAACGGATGAAGATCTGGCACAATACAGAGGAAGAAGAGGTGAAAACGGTGCCCCAACAGCTCGAACTTTTCTGAACAGGAATGAGAAAGGACATGTCCGGCAGTGCCAATTGCACCGCCGGACACTATTTTTCGATCCTGCTTTTCGCGAAAAAGGCCCACGCAGCAAGGCTTTCAGCCAAGTCTGTTGGATCGTGTCCTTGTCAAAGATCGCATTGAGAGCAAACCACG
>DAOORM010000020.1:0-13925 GCA_035389265.1 Flavobacteriales bacterium
GTCCGGTGTGCTGAACCAGGGCAAGTGCTTCACCACCGGGTCGTTCCAACCGAGCTTGCCTTCGTCCACCAAGAGCCCCACGGCACAGGCAGTGAAGGCCTTGCTCATGCTGGCGATGAAGAAGATGGAATTGGGCGTCACCGGATCGGGCTTGGCGAGGTCCAACTTGCCATAGCCCTTGCTCCACACCAGTTCGCCATCCTTCACGATCCCCACCGAAAGGCCGGGCTGATCGAACTTCACCACGGCATCGGCGATGTAGGCATCGAGGGCCTTCAGATCAGGCTGTTGTGCGTGGCCCAGAAACGCCAGGCCGAAAGCGGGTAGGAGGAGGTGCGTGCGAAGGCTCATGCTGCGAATATCCGCAACACGAACGGTTATTCGCTGCCCACGCTCACTTCCACTTCGTCCGTTTCCTTCTTGGCGCCCTTCAACTCGGTCTCCGGACCCACGCCCTCCAACACCTCCAGGTTCAGTCCATCACTCAGACCGGTCCGGATATAGGTGCGCTTCCAATCCTCTTCGCTCTTCACGTGTACGAAAGCGCTATCGCCCGCCGTGTTGAACTCCACGATGCTCTCGGCCACCGTCAACACACTATCGCGCTTCTCCAACACGATGTCCGCGTTCGCACTGTATCCGCTGCGCAGGCTCTGTCCTTCCTTGAGCTTCACCGCTGCCCGGATCTCGAACTGGATGGCGCCGTTCTCCTCCACACCCTTCGGCGCGATGTACTCCAACTCGGCGTCCCACTTGGCGTTCTCGATGGCACCCACGGTGAGCACCACGGGCATTCCCAGCTTCACCTTGCCCACTTCGCTCTCATCCACCTTGCCTTGGAAGATAAGGTCGGTCATATCGGCGATGGTGGCCACGGTGGTGCCCTCGTTGAAGTTGTTGCGCTCGATCACGCTGTTGCCCTCCTTCACGGGAACGTCCAGGATCATGCCTGCGATGGTGCTGCGTACGATGGTGTTGCCCGCACTGCTGCGGCTGATGCCATCGCGCACCACTTGCAGTGCCTCTTGAGCAGCGCTCACCTCTTGCTTGGCATTGCGCAGGGCGATGTCGAAGGTCTGCATCTCCGCTGCGCTGATCACTCCCTTGTCGGCCAACGGCTTGTTGCGGTCGAAGTTGAGCTGTGCGTTCTGTTGACCGATCTCGGCGTTGCGCAGCCGGTTCTCCGCGTTGCTCAGGCTGAGCATATCGGGCACGATCTTGATCTTGGCCAAGGGCTGGTCCTTGGTGACGATGTCACCCGCCTCCACGAACAGCTCGGAGATGATGCCGCTGACCACGGGCTTGATCATGATCTCCTTGCGCGGTACGATCTTGCCATTGGCGACGGTCTTCTTCACCACGTTGTTGCGCTTGAGCTTCTCGATGGTGAACTCGTCAGGAGCGCTGGCACTCTTCTGGTAGAGGAAGTACATGGTCCAGATGAACAGCACACCGAGGCCGATGAAGAGGAGGTACTTGAGGATCTGTTTCATGGTTTGAGGGCAGTTGTCGGTTCTCTGTTGTCTGTCGTCCGGTGATATACTGCGGCTGTGCAATGTCCTTCCGATGATCGATCATAGGTCGGCAAGGAGGGGATGGTCAGCGTTGGGGCCGGTATCCTCATCTCCTGACAGAACCCCATAGTTCTCCTTCGGTTCAGAGACCTGTCCGGATACGTTGTTCACATGTCGGAGCAGGTATCGCATGTAGCCATTGAGCGTGATGATAGCCTCCTCGATCTGAACCATGAGCGCCTTCACTTCCTCATCGCGCATCCATCCTTCATCAAGTGCTGTGATCAAATGGTCCTGGGTCTCGTAGAGCGAGCCTCTTGCCATGCGACAGAACCGAACGTTATCCCGCTCATGGAATCGTCCATACCCTTCGGCGATGTTGGATGTACTGGACCGGCTTGATCGGATGATCTGGTCCACGAGGCGGAAACGCTCGTCCGCTGGCCAGGTTTTCACCGCTTTGCTGATCAACCGGCGAACGCTCCGACATTGCTGCCAGGCACGAAGGTCTTGGAAATTGCGTATCGTCGCCATGATATTCAGGTATATCGCAGAACCCGATCTTCGGTTGGGTACTTATCAGGCTGAGGACCATGGAGCATTGGCCGGATGCGAACATCCAGCCGGACAACCTTCAACCAACAACTTCTTTCCATCATTCGGCTCTTAAGGCATCCACGGCTTTGATGGCAAGGGCCCTACGCGCAGGGAGCAGACCTGCG
The DNA here is from genome assembly GCA_035389265.1 of Flavobacteriales bacterium. Taxonomy (GTDB): domain Bacteria; phylum Bacteroidota; class Bacteroidia; order Flavobacteriales_F; family PHOS-HE28; genus PHOS-HE28. The sequence goes on from DAOORM010000020.1 coordinate 2,237, forward strand.
AGCAGTCCGCTGCCGATGAGCACCGCGAAGGCCACCAGCGCCACGAAGAGGTCCACACCCGGGTTCTTGAAGAAGTCGGCATCACCGGCCACGCTGCGTATGGCCTCGAGCACACCGACACCGGCCAGGAGACCCACATAACCAGCGATGAAGGTGAGGGTGAGCGCTTCCTGTACGATCTGACCGGTGATGTTGGCTGGTGTGGCACCCAAGCTGCGTCGGATGCCGATCTCCTTGGTCCGCTCCTGGATGCTGACCAGCATGATGTTGCCGATGCCGATGACCCCGGCCAGCAAGGTACAGATGCCCACGAACCAACTGAGGCCACCGATGCCGATGAAGAGGCCGTTCATCTTGCCGTAGAACTCCTGCATGTTCCAGCTGCCGAAGGCACTTTCGTCGGTGGGGTCCACACGGTGCTTGCGGGCCATGAGCGCGCGGATCTGCTTCTCCACCTCGCCCACATCGACCCCGGGCTTGGCCACGATGGTGAACCAGTGCACCTCATTGAGGCTGTTGAAGGCCTTCTGGAACGTGGTGAATGGCACGTAGATCTTGGCATCGGGGTTGTCGCCCATCTCGGCACTGCTCTTCTTCTTGCTCACCCCCACCACTTGGAAGTACACGCCGTTGATCTTGATGTACTTGCCCAAGGGGTCCTCGGCGTCGAAGAGTTGCTTCACCACTTCAACGCCGATCACCGCCACCTTCCGTTCCTCGCTCAGGTCCGAGTGGTTCAGGAAACGTCCCTGCGGCAGGCGGATGGCTTCCACTTGGATGACCTCCGGCTCACTTCCATAGATGGAGAAGGCACCGATCTTGTTGCCATAACTCACGTTGTTGCCGCCCTGCCAGCCTCCCAGTTGCAGCTGCGGGGAGCAGACCTCGATGCCGGGCACATTGCGCCGGATGATGCCCACGTCCTCGTTGTCGAAGTTGAAGTTGCGTCCCTTCTGGAAGCCGGCATACGGCTTGGTGGTGGGCATCGTCCAGAGGAAGGCGCTATTGGTGGCGAAACCCTCGAACCCGCCCAGGACAGCATTCTTCAAGCCATTTCCCATGCCCAGCATCACCACGAGCATGAAGATGCCCCAACCCACACCGAACATGGTGAGGAAGCTGCGGAGCTTGTTCCTGCTCAGCGTGTTCCAGATCTCTCCCCAACGGTCGTTGTCGAACATGGCGTTATTCGTCGCGTAAGGCTTCGATGGGACGGATGGCTGCGGCGCGGCGGGCGGGTATGAAGCCGGCCAAGGCACCGGCGACGATCAGAGCGACCAGGGCATAGATGGCCACGTCGATCTGGATCGTCGGGTCGCGGAAGAACTCGCTGCCTGGTACAACGCTGGCGATACCCTCCATGAGGAACACCCCCAGTACCAGACCCATCCAACCCGCGAGGGCGGTGATGAAGACGGCCTCCAGGATGACCTGACCGACGACGTTGGCAGGCGTGGCCCCCAAGGCCTTTCGGATGCCGATCTCCCGGGTGCGTTCCTTCACCACGATGAGCATGATGTTGCTGACACCCACAATGCCCGCGATGAGCGAACCGATGCCCACGAACCAGAGGAAGGCGGTGATCCCATTGAAGATATTGCTCATGGTGCCCACGTTCTCCACGTTATTGTTCACCCATAACGCGCGATCGTCGGTGGGGTCGAAGTCATGGCGGCGGGCCAAGGTGTGGATCGCACGTTCCTGGGCCTGTTTCGCGCCGGCGATGCTTGCATCCGAGAAGCTGAAGGTGATATCGTCCACGATGCCTTTGGCATTGAAGACCTTTTGCGCCGCGCTCAACGGGATGTATACCGGACTGCGTTCACCCCGCTCAGGCCCGCCTGTTTCGTAGGCATAGAGGCCAACCACCTCGAAGGGGATGCCGTTCACATTGATCCACTGGTGCAACGGGTCCTCCTTCTTGAAGAGTTCGGTCCTACAATCCTCGGCGATGACGATGACCTTGCGGTCCTGTACCTGGTCCACCTCATTGATGAAGCGTCCGGCGATGATGCGTTGGTGCTGCAATTTGCGGTACTCCGGTTCAATGCCACGGATGCTGTAGCTGCCGGAATTCATGCCGTACTGCAACTTGCTCTGTCCGCGCCACACGCTATACTGGCCGCTGATGTGCTGTATCCCCGGGATGGCATTGCGCAGGGCGGCGATGTCGGAATCCTCCAATTCGATCTTGCGGTTGGGTGGCAATCCTTTCCAGGGTTTGCTGGTCTCATTGCCCCAGATACGGATGCTGTTGGTGGCCGTATTGCGGAAATTGTAGCTGAAGCCGTTCCTCAATCCAGCTCCCGCTCCCAATAGGATGATGAGCATGAAGATGCCCCAGAATACCGCAAAGCCGGTGAGCACAGCCCTCAGCTTGTTCTTGCCGATGCTCTGGAAGACCTCACCCCATTTCTCCTTATCGAACATCACCAGCGGGCTTTTTCACGTCCAATACGCCATCCATGCGGGTGCTCAGGCTCTTGGGGTCCAAGTGCGCATTCTCGATCAAACCATCGCGTAGGTAGATCACGCGTTCCGTGGCGGCGGCCACTTCGCGTTCGTGGGTCACGATCACCACGGTCTTGCCCAGTTCGCGGTTCACCTGGGTCAACAATGCCATCACTTCCTCGCTGGTTTTACTGTCCAGGGCGCCGGTGGGTTCGTCCGCCAGGATGATCTTGGGTTCGCTGATGAGCGCACGCGCGATGGCCACACGCTGCTTCTGACCACCGCTCATCTCGTTGGGCATGTGCGTGGCCCAATCGCGCAGACCCACGCGGCCCAGCATCTCCAAGGCCAGTTCGTTCCGCTTACGTCGGGCCACCCCTTGGTAGTACAAGGGGAGCGCCACGTTCTCCATGGCATTCTTGAACGTGATGAGGTTGAAGCTTTGGAAGACGAAGCCGATGTATTTGCTCCGGAGGATGGCGTTCTCCGTTTCGCTCTGGCCTTTGATCGGCATGCCGTCCAGCAGGTATTCCCCGCTGTCGTAGTTGTCCAGGATCCCGATGATGTTGAGCATGGTGCTCTTCCCCGAGCCGGAGCTTCCCATGATGCTCACCAGCTCCCCAGCACCGATATCCAGGTCGATGCCTTTGAGCACCTCCAGGATGTTGTTGCCGGTGTGATAGGCCTTGCGGATGCCCTTGAGCGCGATCATGGTCCGAAAGTACCGGAGTGCGGCGGATGACCGGCGAGGGTTACACGAACGGTGAGGGGCGGGGAGGAATGGTCCAAGGCGATCGAAGCATGCCTCCTGCCCTCACCGGGTGACCGATACCCACTGCGCTGCACTGCGCTCACCGAGCAGGTCCAGGAGGGCCTCGGTGATACCTGGATGTGCGAACTGGAAGCCCTCGCGCAGCAGTCGGGTGGGGACCACCCGTCGGCTTTTCAGGATGAGCTCGGTCTCCGTACCCAAGAGGAAAGCTCCCAGCTTCAGCATCCACCGGGGCTGTGGCAGTGCAATGAGGGGCTGGTACCGCGCGACCAGCTGCCTCATCAAGTAACCGTCGCGTGCAGGTTGCGGCGAGGCCAGGTCGTAGACCCCGTGGGCATCGGGACGGGCAAGGATGTGGTCCACCGCACGACAGAGGTCAACGGCATGGATCCAGCTGACGTACTGTTCACCACTAGCGTGCTTGCCGCCCAGACCAGCGCGGGTGAGCTGCACCAGCCGTGGCAGAACACCACCCCAGGGGCTCAGGACCATGGAGCTGCGCAACAGTGCGGTCCGTGTATGCGGCAGCGTGAAGCTGTTCGCCACAGCCTCCCAGGTGCGGGCCACTTCGACACTGAAGCCTTCGCCCAGCTCGCCGGTGTACTGGTCCATGGCGCGGTCCTCGGCGTGCCGATAGATGGTGGCCGTACTGAGCTGCAACCAGGCCTCGGGTGCTTCGGTGCAGCGTGCGATGGCATCGCCGATGGCCAGCGTGCTGCCGATCCGACTGTGCAGGATGTTCCACCGGCCCTTGGCGTTGTACCGCCGGTCAACGGAGGCACCGGCCAGGCCGATCACTGCCAGTGCACCGTTCAGGTGCTGCTCCAGATCGCGGGGATGCTCGGGGTCCCAACGCACATGGCTCACCCCGTCCCGCTCACCGCCCATCCCCCGGGTGAGGACGGTGACAGGGATGTTCCGTTGCAGGAAGTGCCGCGCAAGTATCCGGCCCATAAGGCCGCTTCCACCAGCGAGGACGATGTGCTTTTTCATGGGGCTCAGGCTTGGAGGGGTGCTACAGTAGGAATGGCATGACGGCGCGCTTCGCTGGCCTTGCGCTTGCCGCGGAAGAAGAGCCAGAGGTGCGCGAAGAGCACGATGCCCAGGTAGATCGCGAAGCCGCCCACTTTGCCGGCCAGCTTTTCCACCACCTCTTGGGTGCCGTTCAACTGTCCATGGATCTCCATGACCCACAAGGCAAAGCCGATGTTCAGCAGGTAGAAGCCCACCTCAAAGAGCCGGTTGGTGCTGTCGGCGATCTCAGCGCGACCATTGAAGATGTCCAGCATGAACACCCGCGCGTTGCGGAACAGGATGCGGGCCACGTACAGGGTGAGCGCGAGGACGATCGGCAGGTAGATGAAGTAGGTGAGGACGGTGAGGTTGGTCATGGTAGTGAAGTGTTGGTAAGGGTTGGTTGTTGGGGCGCGAGATCTCGCGCCCTTAAGAGGCTCCAGACCAGGAGCACGCCGATGTTGGTGAAGTGGATGGCGGCCAGGCTGAGCAGGATCAGCGCGATGCGGTGCACCAGCGTGGCCAGCATGTGCTCCAAGCCGGTGATGGGTTCCCACAGGCTCATCACCATGGCCACGTAACCCAGGTTGAGGGTGTAGCAGCCCACCAGGAGCACGTTGTTGATAGCGTCCACGAAGGGCGCATCACCGTCGAAGATCCCCAGCATCCACACCCGGCCGTTGCGGTGGCAGGAGCGTGCCGTCCACATTGCTATGGCCATCATGGCCGGCAGGAAGATCAGGTAGCTGAGGAGGTTGAGGTTCATGGCCGCAGGATGCTGAAGGGGTTCTTCATCGATGTGATCGGTGCCCTCAGCGTTTTCGACCGGTGATCAGCAAATAGCGGAACAGGTCGCGCTGGGTGCCGAGTGCGATGCCGAAGAGGCAGCTGCGCAGGTGGGCGCGTTCCAAGGGGTCGAGCTTCACGCCTGTGAACACGCGTTTCAGCTCGGTCCAGGCCATCAGCGGTAGGCCATGAAGTGCCGAAGGGGCCACATGCCAGCTGAGGTCCCGCACGGCGATATCGGTGAATCCAGCCTTGGTCATGGCTGCCAGAAAGTGCTGTTCGCGGGGGAAGCAAGGCACCGCCCAACCCTCCTCCACGGTGCCGACCATCCGACGACGGAACCCCTGTGGCTCCTTACTGATGAAGCCGTCCACCAAGGCGATGCGGCCTCTCGGTCTCAGCACCCGTGCGGCCTCGGCCAGGACATCATCCTTGCCGCGACCGCTGCCGTAGCACAGGCTCTCCAAGGCATAGAGGCCGTCCATGCTGGCGGCAGGAAGACCGGTGTGCCGGAAATCCCGCAGATGCATGGTCACATCCACGCGTTCCCGATCCGCTTCGCGCTGGCCCTCCATCACCTGCTGTTCTACTATGGTGAAGGCATCCACGGAGGTGGCGTAGGTCCCGGCCACCAGGCGTGCCGATGCGCCATAGCCGCATCCGAGGTCGGCGAGCCGCTCACCGGGCATGGGCTGCAGTGTGCGCACCACCTGGTGGACGAGTTCATCCAGCATGGCCGCGCGGTCCAGCGGCGACATGGGCCAGCGCCAGTATCCGAAGTGCAGGTGGCCTTCGCGGCTCCACAGCCGGTAGAGCGCTGCGCTCGCCTGGAAGTGGGCGAGCACCCGTGGGTCTGCGCTTTGGCCAGTTCGACCGGTCCGGGTGGAGGGTGCGGTGCGGGTCATGGTGAGTTGTGTTGAAGTTTCAAGAAATATTGAAACATTGGATCAAAAGAACAGCGGTCATCGGAGCAGGGTGGAGGCGGCCTTCAGGAACCATTGGACATCGCTGCGGGTGCTGCGCTCCAGCACGGCATCGATGCGGCTGGTGAGGTCGTGCAGGTCGTGTGCCATCTGTTTGAAGGCTTTGGTCTCATGGGTGGTTCCGGAGGTCTGCTTGAGCTCGCCCAGTAGCCGCACCATGGGTTCCAGCTCGCGCTTCTTGCGTTCGCGGGTGATGTGCGTGGCGATCTTCCACACGTCCTTCTCGGCCTGGAAGAACTCCCGGCGCTCACCCGTCTTGAGGATGCGATCCACCAGGTTCCAGTCGATCAACGCACGCAGGTTCATGTTCGCATTGCCACGGCTGATGTTCAACTGCTCCATCACGTCCTCGGTGCTCAGCGCTTCAGGGCTGATCAGCAGCAGGGCATGTACCTGGGCCATGCTGCGGTTGATACCCCACTGGCTGCCGAACGCGCCCCAGGCCTGAATGAACTTGTCCTTGGCTTCGTGGAGTTCCATGAGGGTCTACCTTGATGGGTCAAAGATATGCTCATGTAAGTTGAACTTCCAAATAATATTGAAAGATTTCATCCGTCCGAGCGGCTGCGCCTTCAGAGCGATCTCTTGACGACCACACGGAATGCACGACCTGTCGAGGAATGGTGCAGGAAGTAGATGCCTGGAGCGGGCTGTTCCATCGCTACCGAGATGCTGGCTTGCCAAGGTCCTTGTGCGATGTCCATTCCGACCTCACGGCCCGTTCCATCGATCAGGGTGAGGCCGTTTGCCTCCAGGCCGGTAACCACGAAACGACCCTCGTTGGGCTGAGGGCTGATGCGCACATCGGAGGGGTAGTTCACGTTGACCGTGACCACATCGCTCTCCTGGCTACTGCCATCCACATCCACCTCTCTGATCCGGTAGTGATCGAGCCCGGGTAGGGGATGCTCATCGATGTAGCGGTATTCGGTAGTGCTCCATGTGTCGCCTGCGGCTGTGACCATCCCAATGGCCTCCCAATTCGACCCGTCGCCGGAGCGCAGCACTTCAAAGTGGTCGCTGTTGTGTTCGCTACCAGTGGCCCAATCCACATTCACGTGTGCGTCCTCCACCTTGGCGGTGACCCAAAGCAATTCCACTGGCATCACTGTACCGCATTGGATGTCCGCAGATCCGAAGAAGTCGAGCGTCACCATGGCATTGATGAAGCTCCAGTTGCTGAAGCAGATGATGAAGCGATCCCCCGCGTTGACCGGTAGGGCAGGGGCATAGTTCCCAGGATCACCTCCAGGGGGTGGAGTATTGGCCAGCCCGGTCCCTCCGAGGGTGGTGGCGTTCCACACACAGCGTACAGGGGCTTGGATGTTGTTCCGGATCGCCGTGCATGTGGCAGCACCGGTGAGTGGCCACATGGCCCAATCGTAGAATCCCTGCTGCTGGCCGCCTGCACCGAATGCGAACTGCAGCGAACCCGCCGTGGCCACGGTGAATGCGATCCACGTACTGTTCAATTCGCCTGCCATCAGGCATCCGCTCTGCGCCGTACCGCCCCAAGGTGGACCGAAGAACAGGGGATTGCTCACCGAACCCGAGGCAGGGATCTCATTGACATTGCCCGATCCGCTCGGGGTGATGGCGAAGGTGTATCCATCGCACGCGCAACCGGCGATGGCGCAATCCCCACCCGGCGCTGCACCACTGCACCCTCCACCGGGTCCGGTTCCCGGGTCCCCTCCACCCCCTCCCGGTCCTCCGCCTCCCGGATCGCTGCAGTCACCTCCTGCGATGCTGATGGTGGTGGTACCCGTACTTCCCGCGGCCAGTGTGTGCGCAAAGACCGGGTCACCATTGTCATCCGATATGGTGAGCATGGCTCCCTGCCATCCATTTCCACCAGAATCCTGCATGGTCAATACCAAGCAGCCTGGCGCCAAACAAAGCGTGTCGAAGCCACCGCCTCCCCCGGAACTGATCGGTACTCCGTTGAGCGACAGGGACCAAGAGACCTGCAACGGTTGTGCCCCTGGACTTACCGCAATGAAGTAGGGGGCCTGTCCGGCTGGACAATCAGCCGCATTGTTGCAATCACCCTCGCCAAGTTCGAGCTGCTCCAGGTCCTGCCCACCGTTGTTCAAGGTCTCATGATCGCTCCAGTTATCATCCAGTGCTTCGATGTCCCAGTCCAGCCCGTCCCATCCATCGCTTCCACTGTCGAACATCAACAAGGTGTAACATCCGTCAGGCAAACACAGTTCCGCATCGAACGGAGCGCCACCACTCGCCCAGATCACGCCATCCTGGTCCACCAGGCTCCAGGAGATCTCCACATCCCCATCGCCGTCAGGCATGCTGATGGCATAATTGGAACATTGTGCCCATGCCGATGCGCTCCAGGCCATCAGCAAGAGGTGCATCAGCGAACGCCTGATCGATCGGTAGGTCGGCATGAACATGCTGCGAATGTGGCACGCGCCTCAGCGTTCGAAGCGACGATCCTGACGAACCGGGTATTGGGGTGGATGAGCTGGATGACATTCGTCAGGTTCCGATCTGGGCTGGGCTTGAGGATCATCCTCGAAGGCTGGATACCTTGTCGCCTTTCGATCGCCATGGAACTCGTCAGCAACGCGCCCCTCGAACTCCTCGAACGCCACTTCGGCTACAAGTCCTTCCGGCCCCAGCAGCAGGCCATCATCGATCATGTGATCGCGGGCGGCGATGCGCTGGTGCTGATGCCCACCGGTGGCGGGAAGAGCCTCTGCTACCAGGTGCCGGCTCTGGCCCTCGATCGGCTGACGGTGGTGATCTCGCCGCTCATCGCCCTGATGAAGGACCAGGTGCAGGCGCTGCAAGGCAACGGCATCGCGGCAGCCTACCTCAACAGCTCGCTCACCTTCGCCGAGGAACGCTTGGTGCAACAGCAGGTGCGCAACGGCGACATCAAGCTCTTGTATGTTTCGCCCGAACGCTTGTTCCAGCAGGGCTTCCTGGATGAACTGGCGGCCCTCCGGATCGGGCTCTTTGCGGTGGACGAGGCGCATTGCATCAGCACCTGGGGTCATTCGTTCCGCCCGGAGTACCAGCACCTGCGCGTGCTCAAGCAGCGCTTCCCGCAATTGCCCGTGGTCGCGCTCACCGCCACCGCCGATCGCACCGTGCGTGAGGACATCGCCCGTAGCCTTGGCCTGCACGACCACCGTGTGTTCATCAGCAGCTTCGACCGTCCCAACCTCTCGCTCGCCGTGCTGCCCGGCCAGGACCGCTGGAAGGCCATCGAACGCATCGTGGGACGCCACGCGGGGAAGTGCGGCATCATCTATTGCAACAGCCGGGCGGGGGCGGAGAAGCTCGCGGAGAAGTTGCAGGACATCGGTGTACGGGCCGCCTTCTACCATGCGAAGCTGGAGCCCGAGGAACGCAGCCGTGTACAGGATGATTTCCTCCAGGGCAAGCTCCATGTGATCTGTGCGACCATCGCCTTCGGCATGGGCATCGACAAGAGCGATGTGCGCTTCGTGATCCACTACAACCTGCCAGGTACGGTGGAGGGCTACTACCAGGAGATCGGCCGTGCCGGCCGCGATGGCAAGCCTTCCGAGACGATCCTGTTCTACAGTTACGCCGATGTGCAGACGCACATGCGCTTCGCCGATGAGATCGAGGATCCGCGCTACAAAGAGGTGGTGATCGCAAAGCTGGACCGCATGAAGGAGTACGCGGAAGCACAGGTGTGCAGGCGCACCATACTGCTCAACTACTTCAGCGAGGAACGTGGAGAGCCCTGCGGCAACTGCGATGTGTGCAAGGACCCGCCGAAGTACTTCGAGGGCACGGTGCTCGCCCAGAAGGCACTGAGTGCCGTGGTGCGCAGCGGCCAGCAACTGGGCATGAGCGTGCTGGTGGATGTACTGAAGGGTACCTATAGCCCCGAGGTGAACGAGAAGGGCTGGCAGCGCATCAAGACCTTCGGCGCAGGGCACGACACGAGCGCGTTCGCCTGGGCGATGTTCATCCAGCAGTTCCTGCAATTGGGCCTGTTGGAGATCGCCTATGACGACCACTACCACCTGCGCATCACCGCCGCAGGTGAGTCGGTGCTGCGCGGCGAACGCCCGGTGCGCCTGGTCTCGCCCGATACGATCAAGGAGCGCCAGGAGCGGCCCAAGCGCACCAAGGTCACCGTGGTGGAGCCCTCGGTCGCGTCCACGGACCTCTTCGCGGTATTGAAGGAGCTGCGGCGTGCGCTGGCGAAGGAGTTGGGCAAGCCGGCCTACATCGTGTTCAGCGATGCCACGCTGCTGGACATGGCCGAGAAGCAGCCGCGCAACATGCACGAGTTCCGCCAGGTGAACGGGGTAGGCGACCACAAGGCGGCCCAGTTCGGCAAGGCATTCCTGGAGGCGATCGCGGACTGGCGGGCACGTTGATCACTCGTCCGGCCACACCAGGTACAGCCCGTCGCCCACCACGTAGCGCGCCACTTCGTGTACCAGGTCATTCCACCGGTGGATGGGGTAGGTGATGATGTCGAGCACGCGGTCCTCGAAGACGAGCAGCTCCGTCCACGGCATCCACGCGGTGCGCAGGGAGAGGTGCGCATGGAATGTGATCGGTCGAGTCAGTGGTCCCGATATTCGCGGCTATGCGTATCGGCTCCATCGAATTGCGAGACATCGAAAAGTTGCTGGATTTCCAGCCTCCAGGGTGGAACGATATCCCACGCGATTTCCGCACATGCATCGACAAGCCCCACCATGACCAAGTAAAGGGGGAGGTGGACGGGCGGATCGTCGCGGTCGGAGCGATCATTTACCATTTGGATACGGCCTGGTTGGCCAAGATCATCGTACACCCGGACCACCGGAACAAGGGTTATGGCAAGGCGATCACCCAACGCTTGATCGATCGCATCGACAGGATGCGCTGCAGGACCATCTATCTCGATGCGACGGACATGGGGTACCCGGTCTATTCAGGCCTCGGTTTCGTGGAAGAGGTAAGTTACCAGCATTTCGGCAGGCCGATCGGTTGGGCAGATGTTGAAAGTCGGTCGCGTCCTTCGACGGTCACCGACCGCTCCCAACTGCTCGAACTGGATCAGCTGGTCTACGGTGAGGATCGACTACTGCTTCTGGCGGATCATCTCTTGGATGCTCGGGTGATCGAGGTCGATGGCCGGATCGTAGCCGCGTATTTCCCAACCTTGCTCCAAGGCCATATAATCGCCACCGAGGCACGCTATGCAGAGCCGTTGATGCGTGAGCGTTTGTGTTCGTTCGACACGGCGCAATTGCCGATGACGAACGTGGATGGGGTGGATTTACTTCGGCGTTTCGGGTGTTCGGAGGTGCGGACCTCACGTCGCATGTTCCTTGGCGAGCGCAGGCCGTGGAAGCCGGCGATGCTCTACAACCGCACCAGCGGGCAGTTGGGATGAAGGTTCAAGGATCGGCCGGCCACACCAGGTACAGCCCATCGCCCACCACGTAGCGCGCCACTTCGCGCACCAGGTCCTCGCGCCGGTGGATGCGGTAGGTGATGATGTCGAGCACGCGGTCCTCGAATACGAGCAGCTCTGTCCAAGGCATCCACGCGGTGCGCAGGGAGAGGTGCGCCCGGTACGTGGTCATGCGCTGAAGTCCTGCAAGCTGATCGAAGTACCATAATGTATCTCCGAGTTGTTGGCCTTGCCAACAGAGCGGAACGGCGGGATAACCGATCT
>DAOORM010000021.1:0-13841 GCA_035389265.1 Flavobacteriales bacterium
CACAACGCTTCGGCACTGTTCGGCAATATGACAACGTAACCCTATTTCCTTGTACGGATCCTGATACCATGGATACTGAGCGCCGTTCGGTAGGCTACTATCTCTCCTTCCGCAGGGAGAAGGAACTCTATGGCACGGTCCTCCCGTAAGGCGGATGAGTGGTCGCGTTCTCATCATATCAAGCGCAGATGACATGTCAACCAATGATGTCATTGACTGGCTTGTGAAGTACCGTGTCCCCTTCTTGCGCGTGAACGACGACATGCCTTTATAGATCCGGCGGATCAATGTTTGGATCTTGAAGGTGTGGATGTTTGGTTTGCGGCATGAGAAAGAGCGATGCTCGAAGACTGAACATGTCGGAGTTGGGAGAGCGGCGACGGCAGGTTGTACGGCTGCACCAGAGAGGGATGGGTCCCATGGAGATCAGCAGACTCGCCCAAGTGAGTTGGCCTACGGTGCGCCGCACGATCGACCTGTTCGTTCGCGGTGGATGGCAAGCGATAAAGCCGGGCCAGCGCGGATCGAAGCCTGGTGATGGCCGTCGTCTTACCCGTGAGCAGGAGCGAATGGTCCGCCGTCTGATCTGTGAGAAGCGCCCGGAGCAATTGAAGTTGGACTACGCGCTTTGGACGCGTGGGGCCGTGACGGAACTTATCGTGCGTGAGTGCGGACTGACATTGGGTGTTCGCACCGTGGGTGACTACTTGAAGCGATGGGGTTTCACACCACAGAAGCCGATCAAGCGGGCCTACGAACGCAATGACAAGGCGATCGATCAATGGATGAAGGTCCAGTATCCGGCCATCGCTCGGCGGGCGCGCACCGAGGGTGCCGTTGTGCATTGGTGCGACGAGACGGCCATCGTGAATACCGATGTGCGTGGTCGTAGCTATGCGCCCCAAGGCCGTACGCCTGTGACCTATGCGCCGGGAACACGGCAAAAGCTCTCGATGATCTCCACGATCACCAACAAGGGACAGACGTGTTGGGAGATCATCGACGGCAACTTCAATGTGGAGCGACTGACCTCCTTCCTCAAGGCGTTGATCAAGGGTGCCCGTAAGACGATCTTCATCATAATGGACAACCTGCGGGTACACCACAGCAAACCGGTAAAGGAGTGGTTCGCCCTGAACGCCCACCGCATCGAAGTCTTCTATCTGCCCAGCTATGCGCCGGAACTCAATCCGGACGAGCGCCTCAACGCAGACCTCAAACGAGCACTTCGCGCCAAAGCACCCGAACGTACAAAGCCCCACCTGTTCAGCGCTTCGATCGAGTTCATGGTCGAACAGGAGAACAACCCAAAGCGCGTCAGATCCTTCTTCCAGGATCCCTTGGTCAAGTACGCCGCATGAAAGCTTTGACCCGCCGACTCAATAGAACCTTCTGGACAGCAAAAAAGTCGAAAGGCTTCTGAAAACAGCACGAGAAGAGTACACCTTGGCCTCCTCCGATATGTTGACGACCACAGTGGTTTGGAGGTAGGACGGGCCACCGGCATCTAGTTCCCACCGTTCGCTTCACTGCCTTTACCAAGGCCAGGGGAAGGCTATCAAACCAGTCATCCCGTTCGGAACATGTGGCGGGTGCTCACCATACCGGCAACACCTCCGGATCGTGAGGGCTGGATTGGTCACCACTCGATCGTCCCCGTGGCTTTGCGGTAGTTGGCTTCACTGATCCGAAAATCCACTCGCGCATCAATGAGTGCGCTGTAGGCTTCCTGCCAGATGGCCTGTGCCTCCTGTACATCCTTCGCGGTGATGGTGCCGGCGTCCATGCGGTCATTGGCCAAGCGCAGATTCTCGGCCGACTGTTGCAGCGAGAGCTCGGAGACGGGCACTGCGAGCGCCGAACGTTCCAGTTGGAGGCGCGCGTTCTGTACATCCATGGCGATCAGTTGCCGGGTGTCCTCGAGTTGCGCGCGTTGGGCCTCGGCCTTGTAGCGCTGCTCCTTCACCTTGTTGTGCTGCTTGCCCCAGTCGAAGATTGGGATGCTCAAACTTGCGATGCCGTAGTATAGGAACATCTGGTCCGAGCCGTCCTCCAGGTTGACACCCTTGCCCCACGTGCTGGCACCGCTGGCAGCAAGACCCAACGAGGGCAGGTGCTCGCCGCGCAGCAGTTTCACCTTTAGCTCCTCCACCTCGGCCACTTTCGTCAGCGTGCGGATCTCCGGACGGTTCTCCACCGCGCTTTGCGGATCGATGAGCGCGCTCGGCACGGCAAGACTGGTAGTGGTATCCGCCGGTGCGAGCCCGTTCGAGGTCTCCGCGCCGATGAGCTGTGCCAGTTGCATGCGCGCCAGAGCGGCACCATCCTGGGCTTCGCGCAGTCCCAACTCGGCTTGGTTCATCGACACCTGCACGCGCAACAGATCGTTCTTGAAGATCAATCCGGCGTCGAACGAATTCTGCAGATCGCGTTGCAACGTGCCGAGCATGTCGCGGTAGGTGGTGGCCAGCTTCACTTTCTCATCCACCTGCACCACCTGCCAGTAGGCCTTTTCAGTGGCGAAAAGCACATCGGTGGTGGTCATCCGTAGTTGTTCCTCGCTGATCGCGGTACCGATGGCGGCCGCGGCCTTGCCGTTGCGGATGCGTCCACCGGCATAGATGGGCACGCTGGCGTTCAGCCCGGCGTTGGCGATGTATTCGGGAATCATTCCACCGAGCCCACCACCCAACGGCGGCCCGAGATATACACCCATTCCCGAGCCTTCAATGGCCGGCAGGGCTTGTGCACCGGCGCTCTTCTCAGCTGCACGTGCGGCTTCCACTTCCTGCGCCGCGGCCTTCAGTCGGAGATTCTGGGTCAAGGCCATTCGGCGGCACTCCTCCAGGGTGATCGCGGTCTCCTGCGCCTGCGCGGCGAGGCCCAAGGCCATCGGCAGCAGCGCCAGTACGATCGACTTCTTCAAGCGTTCCATGTGTGTTCTGTGGTCGTTGGCTCAGTGGGCGATCTGTGGACGGTACTGGATGGGCGCATCGTGGTCGGGCTCCGGCACGGTGATGCGGTCCTTCTTCACGAACAGTGCATAGAGTACCGGAACGATGAAGAGGGTGAGGATCATGGACACGATCAAGCCCGAGGCGAGCACGCTGCCTAGCGGGGCCCACATCAGCGACTTGCTGATGACCATCGGTACTACGCCCACGGCGGCGGCGGCCGAGGTGAGGAAGATGGGGCGCATACGTCGTTTCGCGGCGGCCATGGCGGCGGCCTTCACCGTGTAGCCGTGATCACGCACCAGCTCGTCTGCATAGTCCACCAGGATGATACCGTTGCGTACCACGATACCGATGAGGCTAATGATGCCCATGAAGGCCGTCATGCCCATCGGGTTGCCCGTGACGTACAGGCCCAGGAAAGCTCCCAACAGGCTCAGAGGGAAAGTGGCCAGGATGATCAGGGCCTTGCCCGGCGTTTTGAACTGGAACAACAGCGTGAGCAGGATCAGCACGAGGCTGGTGCCGAGCGCCATGCCCATGCCGGGCGCGTTCTCGCCGCTCGATTCCAGATCGCCGCCGTATTCGAGGTGTATGCCATCGGGCAGCGGTAGTGCATCGATCAGCGGCTTCACGTCCTTCATCACGGCGGCGGCGGTCACGTCATCGCGCGTTTCGGAAAGCACAGTGAGCGTGCGCAGGCCGTTCTTGCGGCCCAGGCTTCCGGAGTGCCAGGAGGGACCGAGTTCGGCCACTTCCTTCAGCGCCACCTTGCCAGCGAACATGGTGGGGATCGTGAGGTTGCCGAGCGCATCCACATCGCGCCGGCTCTCGGGATCCAGGCGGAGGAACACGTCGATGGGGCGATCACCTTCCCAGATCTGCGTTACGGCGAACCCTTTCAGGCCCGCACCCAGCGTACGGTTGATCGCTTGTGTGGGCACACCGAGGCGTACCGCCACGTCCTCCTTCGGTGTCACGCTAAGGGCCAGGTACTCGCCTTGGCGATCGTCCCGGACCCACTGCGTGTTCGTGTTCTCCTCGAAGATGCGCCTCACCTCTTCGGCCACCTGGCGTTGCGCCACCAGATCCTCGCCCACCACGCGCACGGCCAGCGGGGCCCCTTCCTGCATGCTCAGTTGGCGCAGGTGGATGTACCCGTCGGGCACGAAGCCATCGAACTTCGGGCGGTAGTCGCGCACCAGTTCGGCCACCGCATCGCTGCTGCTGGCGGTGATGAAGATCTGCGCAAAGCTCGTGCGCGGCATCTCCGGTGCGTAGGTGATGTTGAAGCGCGGGCTGCTGGTACCGATGAAACTGCTGGTCTGCACCACACGTGGATCCTTGCGCAGTTCGGCTTCCACGGCGCGTGCGATGCTGTCGGTCTCGGCCAGTGAAGTGCCGGCGGGCATCCACACCTCGGCATTGAACTGCGTGGTCTCTGCGCGTGGGAAGAAGGCCTGCTGCACCTGTCCGGCAAGCAGGAGGCCGACGAAGATGGCCAGCACACCGATGCCCAGCGTTGCCTTCGGCCAGCGGAAGGCCACGGCGATGGCGTTGTTGAAGACCTCCTGCAAACGATCCAGCAGCGAAGGCTTGCGTGTGGTGCGCTCCTCCACATGGTGCTTCAGGCCCTTGCGGATGAAGAGGTAGCAGGTGAGCGGCGTTACGAACAGCGCCACCAGCATGGACACCAGCAGTGCCACGGCCACGGTGACGGGCAATGCGGCGATGAAGTCCTTGGCCACACCGTTCATGAAGAAGGCCAGCGGGGCGAAGGCGAAGATGATGGCGAGGGTGGCCGTGAAGATGGGAAGCGCCAGTTGCTGTGCGGATTGCCACGCAGCGGTCCAACGGCTTAGGCCCTCATCGAGCTTCTCGATGTAGTTGTCAACCACCACGATGGCGTTGTCCACCACCATGCCCAACACAATGATCAGTGCAGCGAGCGACACTTGGTGCAATTCCACGCCTAGCAGGTTGATGAGGCTGAAAGTGATGAGCACCGAGATGGGTGCGGCGAGTGCGGCCACCGCCGCTACGCGGAAGGGCAGCAACAACATCACAACAACCATCACCGAAACGATGGCGAGCAGAAACTCCTTCAGGAAATGGCTGATGCTCTCACCCACCACATTCGGCTGGTCCACGATGGTGTTGATGGTGACATCAGCAGGGAACTGCTTCTGTAATCCATCCAACGTGCCGCGGACGGTCTTGCCGAAGGCCACGATGTTGTTGCCCGGCTGCATTTCCACTGTGAGCACCACGGTGCGGTCATCACCGACACGCACGTATTGCGTGGTCTCCTCATAGCCGCGCGTGATGTTGGCGATGTCCTTCAAGCGCACCACCGTTCCTTGCGGCGAGGTGTACACGATCTGCTCGGCCACGTCGCGCTCGCTGCGCAATTGGCCGCCGGTGTATATGGGCATGGTGGTGCCGTTCAGCGTCACCTCACCGCTGTAGCCGGTGTTGTTCTGCGCCTGCAGCAGGTCCACGATGTTCAGCAGGCTGAAGCCGTACTGCTGCATCTTCTTCTCGTCCAGCGTTATCTGTACCTGTTCCTTCTGGCCGCCGCTGCGTTCGATACGCGACACGGTGGGGATCACCTTCAGGGCATCCTCCATACGATCGAGGTAGGTGCCCAGTTCGGCATAGCTGCGCGTGGGCGAGCTCACGGTGATGATCTGCGCGGTGACCTCGCCGAAGTTGCCGTCCACGATGGGGCCGATCACGCCCTTGGGCAGCACACCGCTCATGTTCATGTTGAGGCCGTGCTGCAGCGTGCTCCAGAACTTCTTGCGGTCCTTCACCTCGGGCTGCGTCATCACGGTGATGAAGACCTGCCCGGCCTTGGTCTGCGACTTCGTCTTCGCCTTATCGATCTCCGCGTAGCTGAAGAGGTACTGCTCGATCTTGGCGGTGACCTGCTCCTCGGTCTGCACCTCATCGGCACCGGGATAGAAGGCCATCACCATGGCCACCGGCATGTCGATCTTGGGGTTCTCGGCGCGTGGCATGTCGCGCAGCGCGGAGATGCCCATCACCAGCAGGATGGCGGTGATGATCAACGTCACCTGACGGTATTTCATCGCGGCCTCGATCAGGCCGATCCGCTTCTTGGGCGCAGGGGTATGCGCGGGCTTGTGGTTCCCGTTCTCCATAGTCGTTCGGGTCGTTAGAAGATAATGGCGCTACCGTCCTTCAGCCGGGTCTGCCCAGCCACGATCACGCGGTCGTTGGCCTTCAGGCCATCGGTCACCTCCACTAGGTTGTCGCCGTGCATGGCGCCGGTGCTGATGCGGCGGCGCACGGCCTGTCCGTTGCCACCATCCACGAATGCGTAGGTTATCCCATCTGCATCGCGCACCACCACCTTGGCGGGAATGCTCAACACCGCGCGACCTTTACCGGTGGCGACCACCGCCTCGGCGAGCATGCCGGGCAGTAGCGCGCCATCCGCATTGTCCAGCTTCACCTTCACCACGAAGGTGCGCGAGAGGTCATCGGCCTTGGGGTTCACCAGCGCCACGGTGCCGTTGAGGATCGTGTCCAACGTGGGCACATGCACCTTCACCTCCATGCCGCTGCGGATGCGACCCACCTCGCTCTCGGGCACGGTGAGGCGCGCATCCATACGATCGGTGCGTACGATGGTGAAGGCCGGTTGACCCGGTGCGGCCATTGCTCCCTGCTCGATGGTGCGCGCGGTGATCACACCGGTGATCGGCGCCACCAGGCGGCTGTCCTCCACGCGTTTCGCGCTGATGTTGCGGTTGGCCTGGGCCTGCGCTAGTTTGGTGCGCATTTCGATATGGTCCTTCTCCGGAAGGCATCCCTTCTTGTGCAGGCCGTCGAGCCGGTTGAACATGTCCTGCGCTTGTTCCAATCCCGCATCGGCGATGGCTAACGCGTTCGCGTATTCGCGGGCATCGAGTGAAGCCAGCTGCTGACCTTGGGCCACACGGTCGCCTTCCTGCACACGCACATCGCTCACCGTGCCGGGCACCCCGAAGGCCAGTTGCACGGTATTGCCGGCCTCGATGGTGGCGGCGTAGCGCAGTTCATCGCCCACGGTGCCCGGGGTGGCGGCGAGTACTTCCACCTTGACGGTTGCAGTAGTTGCGGTCGCTTGCTGGTCACCGCCGCAGGAGGCCAATAAGAGGCCACCGGCGAGGGTCCAGAGCAGAGGTTGATGATGAGCGTTCATGGGGTATGGTGTCCTTCGTTCGCAGGCGGATCGTTGGTGTCCGTCCAGCGGTTGCAAAGGTCCCGGGCCATGCCGGGCGCTTCCGGTACCGCTGCACGGGAAGACTTTCCGAAAGCACGGTTCGTGAAATGCGAAGGCCGGGGAACACCCGGCCTTCGCATGATCTACTACGGGTGTTCAGCCCAACCTCTTCAAGTAGATCCCGCTTCCCACGCGCTCCACTGGAGCGGCGGGCAACACCTGTTGGAAGAAGGCCGTGATGCGGTTCAACAAGCCGGGCACCACTTCGGCCTTGCCGTTGAGCATGGCGCGTACGCAAGCTTGGGCCACCGGTTCCGCTTCCATGGACACTTTGCTGGCGATCGCCTCCATGGACTGCATGCCCGCGCGCGCGATGAAACCGGTGTTCACGCTACCGGGGCACGCACATGTGACCGTGATACCCGTGCCTTTCAGTTCCACACCCAACGCACGCGACCAACGCAGTACAAAGGCTTTGCTGCCGCCGTAGACCGCCAATGTGGCAATCGAACTATAGGCCGTAGCGCTGGCGATGTTGAGCAAGTAGGCGCGTGGTGCCTTGTGCAACTGCGGAAGTAATGCGTGCGTAAGCTGCACCGGAACGTCCATGTTCAAACGCATCATGCGGCGCTGTTCAGCGATGTGCAGGTCCGCGAAGCGGCCATACAGACCTTGCCCAGCATTGTTCACCAAGCACGTCAACGGCAGACCCGTGGCGGTCACGGCTGCGGTGATCCGCTCCACGGCACCGAACGCGAGCAGGTCCAGTGCAAGTATGTATGCGCGGCCGTTGTTGAGCGCTGCCGCTTGTGCGCGCACCTGATCCAGTGCGTCCACCGTGCGGGCCACGAGCAGCACAGCGAAACCTTCCTTGGCCAGTTGCAGTGCGATGGCTGCACCGAGGCCCTGCCCAGCGCCGGTCACCACCGCGAGGCCGCGATCATGGGTATTCCTTTGTTCCTTCATTTCACCAAATGTTGGAAACGGTGGTAGAACGGCGTGCTGCTCTCGGCGGTCTTCGGTTCGTAGGCACCATCGATCACAGGGATGTACATCACGCGACGCCGACTGGCCTCTCCCACCAACGAGGAGCGTTGCACGCGGTGCCACATGCTGCCGTCGTGTACAGTGAGGTCGCCAGCACCGATGCGGAATGCCACCTCGTTGCGGTCGGCGCTCTTGTTCACGTAGTAAAACTTGTGGAACAGCATGCCCCACAGGCCTTGGCGGTGCGTGCCGGGTAGCAGGCGAAGCCCTCCATTGCGCGGATCTTGGTCGTCGAGGTGGATGCCCACGTTGAGCATCGGTCCAACCTTCTTTCCGAGAAAAAGATCGCGGATACTGTCGGTGTGCCAGCCCATCTGTGTGAAGTTGCTGGTGGCGTGGTTCACGTAGTGGTTGATCACCAACCCGTCCTTCTCGTGTGTGCCCAGACGCCCCTCGGGGCCCACGAGTTGCGTGATCGCGTTGAACCGCGGATCGCGCAGCAATGCGGCGAGCATGGGATGGTGCTGCGAAGCAAAGGCGAAACGTTGCACGATGGGTCGGCCGTCCACATCGCTCCCGAACTTGATCGGTGTGCCGTTCATCACCTTCACACCGTCGCGGATCCAACGCTCCTCGATCTCCTGCATGGCCCCGATGATCTCCGCCACCTGTTCGCGGGTGATGAAGTTCTTGAAGTGCAGGAAGCCGTTCTGCTCAAAGGTGGCGCGTTGATCGCTCGTGAGCGTGGCGCCGAGCGCGCTGCTCACATCAATGATGCGTGGTGACATGTTCGTGGTGTATGGGGATACGGCGGTTGCTCCGATCTCGCGCGCCGTGGAGAACGCGAAGTGGAGGCTCCAGCCTGCGGCGGTATCGTTCGATCCAGCGGCTGAAGGTGGACCAGTGCAGCAGTTGCGTGAAGACCAGGATGCCTGTAGTGGCGCAGGTAATGCCCAGCAGTACATCCAACAGGTAGTGATGGCTACTGTACACCGCCGCCCACCAGATGCCAGCGGCGATCCCGATGAACAGCACCGCTGCACGCTTCAAACCTGCACGGTAAGCCCAGTACGCAGCGATCGGCAGATACGCCGCATGCAACGAGGGCATCGCGGCAAACACGTTGGAGCTCTTGTTGTAGAGCCCGTGAAAGATGGGCAGGCCGGTGAGCGCATCGAAGCGACCAAGTCCGGCGGTGTTACCAGGAGTATTGGCGATCAGCGTGGTGCCGTATTCGGCCACGTACCAGGGTGGTGCTGCAGGATAGAGGTAGTAGACCGTGAACCCTAACAGGTTCACCAGCAGGAAGCACAGGGCGAAGCGCAGGAAGTGTGGCTTGTCGGTCGCGTAGAGGTAGCCCGCAAAGGCCAGAGGCACGGGTACCCAGCACAGGTAGAAGAGGCCTGCCAACAGATCCTTCCACGAGGCGTTATTGAGCGAGAGGAATTCGTTCGGCGTGAGCAACGCTCCGCCGTGGGTGACGCCGAACAGCGACCGCTCCGCCGCATAAAGGTCACCGATGTGTACCGGATTGAAGGCGTAGTTCGGAAAAGCCTTCATCCAATCGAACAGCACCCAGTACACCATGAAGATCGCGAAGCCCAGCACCCAACGCCGGGTGGCATCCGTGGCGAGATAGAGTCCGCTGAACAGTGCGACCAGCACCAATTGATCCGCCTTGAAGCCGATGAGCATCGCCGACAGCGCGAGGTAGCAACCGCTAACCAACAGCGCGATGCCGAGGCGACGCGTGAACGCGGGCGGAAGGCTGGCGACAAGGCTCATGGCACGATGCGTTCCAGCATGGCCGCACCCGTCACCGGATCGCGGCCGTTGAATTCGATGAAGGTGACGTTGGGCGTCCAGAAGGCACCGCCATCGATCTGCAGGTAGATGCGCTCCAGTCGCAGCGTATGCCCGTTCACGGTGACCAGCACCATCGGGTTGCCGTTGGGCGTGGCCGGTTGATAGAGGTAGAGCGGCAGCTTGTTGTAGGCCACGCAGCGTAGCTCATGCGCGTTGCCCACCGCTTTGCTCTTGATCCCGTAAGCGAACGTGCGTTGGATCCAATCGAGCTCCGCACGGCGTCCATCCTCCTGGTAGCGTCGCCAGAACACATTCACCGGTCGCTCTTGATCGGCCGCGCCGTCCTCCGTCGGGTTCAGGGCGTACACGATGGTGTTCTCGTTGGTGCTGCGTTGGATGTAGAACAGCATACCGGCATCACGGGGCACAGGCAGATGGCCGGCCGTGGGTACTACACCGCTGTTGGCCGATGCATCGAGCAGGAACGGGAGAAGGAAGGCGAACAGCACGCTCATGACCGTTGATCCAAAGCTTGGCGTGCTTCGCGCAGACGTTGCGCAGCCGTGATGTTGGTGAGCACGGCCATCACCGCGAGCGGGATGGTGAAGACCGAGATGCTCTCGAAAAGCGCGAAGGGAATTCCCGGAATCCGGAGCTGGTAGTCGCCGCCAATGAGGCCGCCCACAACGCCGCACAGCAAGGCCGACACACCGGTGAGCACCACGCGCTCAGGCCGTTGCATGAGGCCGCCCTTGCATTCGATCCCGAGCCCTTCGGCGCGTGCGCGGGTGTAGCTCACCATCATGGAACCGATCAACGCCACGAAGGCGAGCAACGAGCTGAGGAAGTAGTGGTGCGCCACCAGGTAGTAGCAGATGCCGAGGAACATCACCAGTTCGCTATACCGGTCGATCACTGAGTCGAACAGCGCACCGGCCTTGGAGGCTTTGCCGCCAAGGCGGGCCACCTGTCCATCGAGCATGTCGAACAGGCCCGCGAAGAGGATCAGCGCACCGGCCCAGCCCACGTATGCCAGTTCGCCACGCGCACCGATCTCGGCACCAGCGATGAACACCGCCGCCACACCGATGTTCAGCACCAGCCCGGTGACGGTGATCATGTCCGGCGTTACGCCAACGCGCACCAGCAGGCGTACGAGCGGTCCGATGATGCGGTAGATGAGCCGTTGGGCCTGGTCGCGCAGGGAGGTGCGTGGGGCAAGGGGCCGTGGGGTGGTGATGTCCTGTGCCATTTCGAATGCGGTGATAGTGGTGAAGGTTGTAAGGGTGGTGAGGATGGCGCCGTTTGTTGTTCAGTGCTCTGTCCGTTTCGCTGCTTGAGCCCTTGCAGCCTTCTTCTCCTCCCTTACCATTCTCTCTACTCTTACTTCTTCCATCAGAAATCAAGTTTGAACCGTGCCCGCACGCCCCACTCCGGTGCGTTGGGATGATCCAGGTAGCTGAAGCGGCGCACGAGGTCCACGCGGAACAGCTTGAAGATGTTGGCGATGCCGACGCTGCCTTCCATGTACGGCCCATCGGCGAGCGACCACGTGGTGGTGTTGCCCAGGTCGTCGGTGGGGAAGGGCATCTGCCCTTCGTTGTGCGCGGGATCGTTCTCCTTCCGAAGTCCGCCGAACAGCGCTTTGAAGGTGACCACCTCGCGCCACTTCAACCGGCGGAACAGCGGGATCTTGTTGAACAATGCACCGTTCAGGTAGTAGTCCACATGCGCGCTGGCGTAGTGGTCGCTCACGAACTCCAGGAAATTCATGAGGTTGTACGACTGCAGCTGGTACGAATAGGTCTGGTTGGCGCGGTGGATCATCAGCAGGGGATAGGGCACTTCACCCAACATCAAGCCCGCATCCGCCGTGAGGTCCGCGAAGCCGAACTGCGAGAAGTAGAAGCGCTTGAACACATTGGCCCGCAAGGACGTGTAGTCGTAGCCGCTGTTGAGCACGCCGTCGAAGCCCTGCGCCACACGCAGCGTCAGGATGGGGTGGCGGTTCGCCATCGGAGTGCGGTACAGCTTGCCTTGGAAGAACTGCTCGTTCGGCGCGTAGCGCAGTTCCACCGATGCTTCGCTGGTCACCACGTCCTGCTCGGGAAGCGTACCCAGCGGTCCCACGGGTTCTCCGCCGGCGATGGGGAAGTGCAGGCCACCTGCCGCCTCCTGGCGCCAATTCTTCAGGTTCACCTTGTA
Source organism: Flavobacteriales bacterium (assembly GCA_035389265.1). Classification (GTDB taxonomy): domain Bacteria; phylum Bacteroidota; class Bacteroidia; order Flavobacteriales_F; family PHOS-HE28; genus PHOS-HE28. Next base: position 12,187 of record DAOORM010000021.1, read on the forward strand.
GCTGAAGCGGCTGGGGAATTCGCGCCAGTATTCGAGCTGCACGATGTCGTTGTACAGCCACTTGTCGTTCACGCCGCGCTTGAAGGAGAGGAGGAAGAAGTCCTCCTGCACGAACTGCAGTTCCTGGCCGGGGATCTTCGTGTCGTGCTGGTAGCTCAGTTTGAGCGAATGCACGGGGAAGCGCCAGATGCTCTTGCCACTCAACGACCACGTGGCGCTGCCGAAGTACTTCCACCGTTCATCCTTGAAACCATAAGCGCCGTAGCCCTCGAAGTAGAGTTTCTCGCTGAAGTTGGTCGTGGTGCGACCGCCCGCGCGCAGGCGCAGACCTTCCACCGGATTGAAGCTGTAGAAGGTGTTCACCGGACCGAGCTCCCACCAGCCGAACCCCTTGTAGCCCGCCAGCAGCAGGGTGGCGATGTCCATGGTGCGGCGGAACGAGGGCATGCGTTTGAGGCTGTCCACGTTCTGGTACACGGTCGATTCGGCCTGTGTGAGCGGCTCGTGGCGGTGTTCCACCCAGAACGCGTCGTCGGGCTTTTCTGAAAGCAGGCTATCGGGCGCCGGTGCCTTGTAGAACTCGGCGGGCAGCGGATGGTCCACCTGCAGGTTGCGGAGGGAGATGCTGCGCTCACCATAGATGCCACCACCGCTCTTGCTGATCCCGAAGTCGGCGCGCATGCGGCTGAACACCATCGGATACCGGCCGGTACTGTCACGTTGGAAGCGCTGGTCGATGTGCAGTTCGCGCACCCAGTTCAGGTTGATGCGCTTGTTCACGCCGAGTTCAGCCTCGCGCACACAGTAGCGTCCATCCAACGAAACGAGGATGTGCCCTTGGAACAGGAAGTCGGTGAGACTGCGCGGCACGAAAGCGAGCTTCACCAATCGTTCATTCTCCACCTGCAGCGTGTCAATGATGAAGAACTCGTAGAACGTGGGTGCGCCGTCGGCGATGGGGCTCAGGAACATGTTCGAGAGCACTAGGATGTTGTTGGCGTAGAGGTCGATATCGGAGTACAGGTAGTTCAGGTAGGTGATCACCCCTTGATCATCGATGTACTCCTCGAAGCTCACGCGCTTCTCGGCCTTCACCACGGCCTTCCGGCGTTCTGGTTCGCGGTTCCAATAGCGCTCGGTGATGGTCTCCTTGAGGTAGATGGGAAGCACGGCCTTGCCTTCCACCTTCGTAGTGTCCATGTTCTCGAAGAGGAAGGCGTACTTCCGCATGATCTTGCGGTTTCGGAACTTCTCGGAGATGCCGCTCATGGCCATCTGCAGCTTCTCGTATTCCTCGTACTGCAGTTGGTCGTGTGCTTGTGTGCGGTTGCTGTCCTTGTAGGCGATCACCTGCCGTACCAATTCCACCGCAGGATTGTCCTTGTTCCGGTAGCGCTCGCGCTTGCCGGCGCGCACGGTAGCTTCCTTCAGTTCCACCACGGAGGGTTGCAACACCATGTTCATTGTGTGCTCTCCCGGGCCTTGGATCGTGCGTTCTTCGGTGCGGTGACCGATGTGGCTGAAGCGCAACAGATGCGGACCATCACCCACAAGATGTAGCGTGTAGCGTCCATCGAAATCGGTGACGGCACCACCGCTTCCGCCCACCACCGCGACAGTCACGAACGGGATCGGCATACGATCGGCCTTCTCGG
>DAOORM010000022.1:0-13556 GCA_035389265.1 Flavobacteriales bacterium
CCGCTGTGCAGTTGAACTGGACCGTCTTCGATGGATTGGCCATGTTCGCAGCGAAGGACAGGCTGGAAGCCCTTGAGCTGATCGGCCAGACACGACTGCGCCAACAGATCGAAGCCACCACCTACGATGTGCTCGCGGCCTACTACCAGCTCGTGCAATTGCGCAAGGCCATCGCCGTGCAGCAGGAAGGTGTGCGCATCAGCCGGGAACGCCTGCGGATCACGGAGACCGGAGCGCGGATCGGTAGCGCCAGCGGACTGAACCTGGTGCAAGCTCGGCTCGACCTTAGCACAGATAGCGCACTCGTGCTCGACCTTCAGCTTCAGGTGGCTCTTACGACCACACGGCTGAACGCACTCATGGGCCGTGATCCTTCGACACAACTGGAGGTCGCATCGGAAGTACCAGCAGCCGAAACCTTGGATCTGGCGCAGGTACAACAGGCGGCACGGCAGGCGAACAGTACGGTGCAACAGGCGCGGCAGCAGCAGATCGCGGCGGACCTTAGCATGAAGGAATTGCGCGGCACCTTGCTCCCACAAGTCGACCTGTTCTCCAACTACGGGTACACGCGGAGTACTAGTGCCGTGGGCATCCTGCAGAGCAACCAAGCCCTCGGACCCGACTACGGCGCGCGCGTGAGCATCCCGCTTTTCCGGGGTCTCCAGATGCGCAGTGCGATGGAGGTCGCGAAACTCGGTCAGGAGCAAGCTTCTATCAACACGCAGCAGGCGGAGCTCGACCTAGAGGAGAGCGTCCTGAATGCCTGGACCAATTACATCACGGCCGATCGGCGCACGACCTTGGAGGAGGAAAACCTTGCTGGCGCGCGTACGCAAAGCGACGTAGCACTGGAGAGTTTCCGCATCGGTTCACTCTCTTCGGTCGAGTTGCGTGATGTCCAGCTCGGGCTGATCGCGGCGGAACAACGTCTATTGGTGGCGAAGTATGAGGCCAAGTTGGCCGAACTTCAACTGAAGTGGTTGGCGGGAATGCTCATATGAGCAATTGTTGCCATTTATCGCCAGCTGCATTTGAAGCTCAGAGTAAGAGAGGTGCGGCGCGGGCAGCGATTTCGTTGAAGTACCACCAAACCCCAGCGGTGCCACCCACGCCACACTAACTCATCAGGCCGCTTCCGAGCGACTAAGTTCCTCAGCCACACGCTTTACACCCACCAACCGTTCCGTCCATTGACGGCCAGCCTCCCGGGCACGACGTGCTGCATGCGGAAGCCCTTCGAAATCGCCCTGCCACAATTCCAACCGGGTGCGATCCTCGGCTTCCTGGATCAGGTGAAGGTCCACCGTGGTGAAGATGGCAGGTTCATCGGGGAGCCGGCTCCGCAGATCGTAGTGGAAATACCGCAGTCGCTCCTTGGGAAAAAGTGTGAGCACGGTGCCTTCAGCGGCTACCTCCCCTACCCCGGCTTCATCGCGCACGAGCCACTGGAAGGTCTTGCCTCGTTGTAATTCACCCTTCAACGACCACGCCAGCGAAAGGTGGGTCAACTTGGGATCGCTCAACGCCGCCCACACGAATTCCGCCGGAGCGTCGACGATCAGCGTGCGGTGCACATTGGTCTCGTCTTTCGTGTTGTTCATCATGCTTCTGCCGCGGCATGATCCGTGCCGCAATGGAGCAACGTGGGAAATCTGCCACTCCGCATAACCCTATTGTTAAGGAACGTGAACAGGATCGCCTACCTGTCAGTTCCTGCCAGATGGGCACACGAAAAAGCCCCTTGGAAAAGATCCAAAGGGCTTCCTCGGCAGGTGCAGCGCTTAGAGCCGCACCACGGATCTCCGGGATCCCGAACCATCCGGTCCAAGGACTTCGACCACGTAAACACCAGACGGCTGGTCGGCCAGATCAACCACCATTCCTTCAGCCGTGACCGATCCGGTCTCCATCGTCCGCCCCAAGTGGTCTATCACGCGCACCTGGCTCCCGGGCAGCACACCTTGAACGTACACCAGACCTTCAGTGGCTGTTGGGAACACACGAATATCGTGAGCCATTGGTACACCCAACCCTGTGCCCACATCACCCGTCACGCATACGGTGAACTCCGGTTCGTAGGTGAGCGAGGTGTAATAATGGAACACACGGAATCGGTAAGTGGCCCCTACCACCAGACCACTGGCTTGCATGACCTCCGTACCTCCCTCGAACGTGGCATCTGCACAGGCCAGCGGAGTGGTGCTCGAACAGTCAGCAGGGAATAGCTCCATCACCGCATCGAGGTCAGCGCTGGTGGTGTTCAGGGTGATAGTGTGTTGGGTCCCAGTGGCCACGAACGCGAACCAGACATCATCGTTGGCCGCGCCGGTAGCGCCGTTACACGCATTGGCAGGAAATGAGAAAGTGCCGTTCGCCACGGAACCAACGGTCGGCTCGCAACTGGTGTTCACCGGTAAGGTGATGGCACCTGCACATTCATCATTAGCAGGTCCGGGGATACACGCCACGGCACTGAACTCCATGGAATACGGACCACCACTGGATGTACAATAGACCGGCAGGTAGTAGGTGCCTGGCGGAAGGTTGAACCACTGGATGCCGAACTGACCATTCGGGCACTGGATGCCGAAATCGGCGAAGCTGAAGTAGATGGGCACATCGGCAGGACATGTGGTGGAGAGGAAGTTCCACATGGTGGTGGCGGGCAAAGGCGTATTGCAGTAAAGGACGGTCACATTGCTGCACTCGGTGGTGGTGAAGGCTTCCCACACCGATGCCACATTCGGGGTGGCCATCAGCACACTGGTGGGCACACCATCATTCGTCGTGGTGGCTGCTGTTCGTGTGCCGGTGCGCACGACGTTGCCACCGATGGATAGGTCGAACGGCGTGACCGCCGAACACTGGTCATTGGGCGGTTGAGCGAACGCGACCGTTGCTACGGTGCAGAATGAAAGGAGTACAGGTAGACGCATGATCTGAAGGTTGGCAACAAAGGACCGCTTCCGAAGAGCACCGGTCAATAGAACTTTCGTTACCTCCACTTCCATCCATCCTTTTCATTCGTGTCGAAGCGCCTTCACCGGATCGGCCACCGCAACACGGTACGCCTGCGCGGTCACAGTGAGGACCGTGACGACCAACGTGAGCAAGAATGCGCCGATGTACCACAGCGGAGAGATCGCGGTATGATAAGCGAAGGTCTCGAACCACCGGACAATGGCGAAATAGGCGAGCGGGAATGCGACTATAAGAGCGATCACGAGGAGCGCGGCGAACTCGGAGTTCAACCGGCGGATGATATCCACAACGGAGGCACCCATCACCCTTCGAATGCCGACCTCGCGGGTGCGCTGCTTCGCTGTGAAATACGCCATTCCGTAGAGCCCCATCACGGTGAGGAGAATGGTCAACACCGTGAACGCGGCGAACACCCGGAAAAGCGTATCCTCTGTCGCGTACAGTTCTGCGATGCGCGTATCAAGGAAGGTGGCCTCCCATGGAGCATTGGGCGCGATGGTCCTGAAACGCTCCTCGAGCGATTTCAGCTGCCCTTGGACATCACCGGGTGCCAAGCGGAACAGCAGGTTGTTGACGCCATAGCGCGGATGGCCCTGGAAGATAGCGATGGGCTCTATCGGTGTATGCAAGCTGGCATAGTGGAAATCCTTCACCACACCGATCACGTTGAGCTCCTGATCGATACTATCGCCGGGGATGTAGAGCTTCTCGTTCAGCGGGTCGGCCCATCCGAAGGCATCCACCAAGGCTTCATTCACGATGATGCTGCTGCGCTGGTCAGTTGGGATGCCCGCATCGAAGGTGCGACCCTGAGCGAACTCCATTCCTATCAGCGCTGGGTAGTCCGGATCACAGCTCATGGCCGGTAGTGGCTTGTCCATATTACCCGCCGCGGTCTTGGCCCGCAACACCCAACGCTGGGTACCGCCGCCGGGAGTATTGTCCGCGAACGATGCTGCCATCACGAAGCTCTCTCGTGCCATCTCGGTCTTCATCGGTCTTATCGCATCCCATTGCAGCGTATCCTCCGGATGTGGACTTGGCATCCTTACCATGAGCACGTTCTCCTTTCGCAGTCCCATGTCATTGGTGCGCATCCAATGCAATTGCCCGAACACGGCAAGTGAACCGACCACCATGAACAAGGCGATGCCGAACTGAACGGCCATGAGCAGCCGGCGTATCGGTTGCCTCCTTGCACCAGCAACACCTTCTTTGAGCAGGAGCTGGGGTGAGAAGCGGGTTAGGAAGAAAGCTGGATAACTGCCTGCCACAACGCCGATCAGGATCACGACCACGGCGATCAACGCGATGAACCCTCCGCTCAACACTTGTGACATACCCACATCCTTTCCACTGATGCTATTGAACAGCGGTAGCCCCAACCTCAGCAGCACGAGTGCGAGCACGATGCCCAAAAGGGCAACAAGCAAGCTGCCTCCGATGAACTGGGCGACCAACTGTCCTCGACCGGCACCGCTCACTTTGCGCAAGGCCACCTCTTTAGCGCGACGCGTAGCATCGGCGGTGCTCATGTTGATGTAGTTGAAGCAAGCGATCGCCAGGATCAGGACCGCCACGATACTCAAGAGGGTGACGTATGCCTTGTTCCCCTTCTTCGGACTGTCGTAGATGAGATCATTGTTGAAATGCACATCGCGCAGCGGTTCGAGGTTGAAGCGCATGGTGCCGTTGAACCCAGCATCCTGTTGCCAGAAGGGTAAGATGTACTTCTGCATGAAAGCGTCCATCTTCGGTTGGAAGCTCTCCGCTGTGGTGCCTTCGGCAAGGACGAGGTACCCGTAGCTGCTCACCTGTCCCCAACCGTTCATCAGCTGTTCCTTCGCCTGTGGCGGCATGCCAAGCAAGCTGAGGAAACAACCGGGAGGAACATGGGTGTTGGTTCCGTTGTGATCGATGACGCCAGCAACTGTCAACGTTCGCCCATTACGTTCGATGAGCTTCCCCATGGGTTGGTCGCTTCCGAACATCTCGTTCGCCATGCGCTGGGTGATGACCACATTGTCCGGCTCGTCCAAAGCGTCAGGACCGCCGTGTAGCCAACGGTAGTCGAAGGTTCGGAAGAAGGCCGTATCGGCGTAGTAGCCATCTTGCTCCACGTAAGTGCTTCCCTCGTAGTTGAAGGTGCAGTTGTTGAGCACGTACAACCAGCTTCCGCTCTCGATCTCCGGGTATTCTTGCAATAGTGTCGGCACCATGGCGAACTGCGTAAGGCCGAAGTCGTCGCTTTGATCACCGAAGTTGAAGTGCGACTGGATCCGGAAGATCCGATCCGCCTTGGCGTGGTGTGCATCGAAACTCAGTTCGTCCTGCACATAGATGTAAATGAGCATGCAGGCCACCACTCCGATGGCGAGTCCGAAGATGTTGAGCGCACTGAAGAGCTTGTCGCGCATGAGCGTGCGCCATGCGAAACGCAAGTTGATGGACCACATGACCGCAAGGTGTGCAGTGGTCGATGGCCGAGCTCCCGAACGGGTGTGCGGCTGTTACCCCGGTGATGAGCGGTTGGGCACCACATCACGAGGCGACGGGTCAAGGACCAACTTCGCCCATCGCAGGCGCAAGCTGTTGCTCACCACGCTCACACTACTCAGTGCCATGGCCGCTCCAGCGAACATGGGGTCTAATAGGAAGCCGTTCAGTGGATACAGAACACCGGCTGCAATGGGAATGCCGATGACATTGTAGATGAATGCCCAGAAGAGGTTCTGGCGGATCACAGAAACGGTGCGACTTGACAACTCAATGGCACGGGGAAGTGCATTCAGGTCATCCGTGACCAGTGTCATCCGAGCGACATCCATAGCGATGTCACTGCCGCGTCCCATGGCAATGCTCACATCGGCCTTGGCCAGCGCCTCGCTGTCGTTGATGCCGTCGCCCACCATGGCCACCACGTGTCCCTGTTGCTGAAGCCCATGGACGAATGCCGCTTTATCCTTAGGAAGCACCTCGCTTCGTGGATCGTCGATCCCCACAGCCCTAGCCACGGCCAATGCGGTGCGGCGCGCATCACCGGTCTGCATGAACACCTTGATACCAGCCTTTCGCAAACGTGCTATGGCCTCGGCAGCAGACGGCTTGATGCGATCGCTGATGGCGACGGCCGCGCACACGCGCCCAGCCTCCGCCAACCATACCAAGGTATGGGCGGCTTCCTGCCACCGTTTCTCATGCTCACGCCACTCACCTGTGATGGCGACACCATGTTCCTCAAGCAGGCGCCGATTTCCCATGAGCCAAGTGGCTCCATCCACCTCGGCCTTAACGCCCTTGCCGGTAAGGTCCTCGAAGTGGTCAACGGTCGTATCGTTACCCAAGGCATCGTCGGGACCAAGGGAGAGGATGTACTGAACGATGGACAGGGCCAACGGATGCTTCGATCGGGACGCGATGGCGAGGAAGGCCCTCCTAGCGCGGCGGTCATCTAGTCCGACCTCCTCGACCACCTTCGGCTTGCCTTCGGTGATGGTACCGGTCTTATCCAATACGATGGCGGTGATCTTGCGCGCGCGCTCCAAGCTTTCAGCATCCTTGATCAGGATCCCGTGCTCTGCGCCTTTACCCATACCGGCCATGATGGCCGTGGGTGTGGCAAGCCCGAGCGCACAGGGGCACGCGATGACCAGCACGGTGACCATAGCGAGCAACCCCTGCGTGAAAGCATGCTCTCCACCAAGGATCCACCACATGAACGCGCTCACCAACGCGATGGACATCACGACAGGAACGAAGACCGCGGCCACCTTGTCAACGAACAGTTGCACTGGTGCCTTGCTTCCTTGGGCTTCCTGCACCGCGCGCACGATCCGTGCTAGCAAGGTCCCGGCGCCCACCTTCTGCACACGCATACGGAAACTACCCTTCTGGTTGATGGTACCCGCAAGCAAGCTCGCACCCGTTAGTTTGGGAACAGGGATCGGCTCCCCGCTTATCATACTCTCGTCCACATGGCTTTCCCCGCTGATGACCACTCCATCGACGGCGATGCTTTCTCCGGGACGTACGATGAGGATGTCATCGACGTTGACCTCGGCGATGGGAACCTCCTTCGAACCGCCATTCTCCTCGCGTAGCACGCTGCTTGGCCGCAGCCCCATGAGCTTCTTGATGGCTCCACTCGTTCCAGCTTTCGCGCGTTCCTCGAGGAATTTACCCAATAGGATGAAGGTGATCACCACCGCAGCCGTCTCGAAGTAGACATGCGGTTCAAGCCCTCGACCGATCCAGAAAGTTGGCACGAGCACGTTGAACACGCTGAACGAATAGGCCACACCCGTGCTTAGCGCGACGAGCGTATCCATGTTCGCACGCCGATGACGGGCTTGTCTCCACGCGTTGATGAAGAACTGCCGACCCAGGATCAGGACCACGGGTGTGCTCAGCGTCCACATGACCCAGTTGGCCCATGGTTCATGCATCAAGAACATGGCGACGATGACCAGGGGCGTGCTCAAAGCCACGGCCATCCAAAGCCTGCGTTGCAAGTCCGCCAAGCGGCGCACCTGTATGCGCTCGGCTTCGACCACCGCTTCATCAGCCTCGGTGATCAACAGGTCGTATCCAGCCTTCCGGACGGCGCGTTGCAAGCGCTGACCATCCACGGCCGCCTCATCACCGATGACCTGCGCCGTGTTGGTCGCGAGATTCACCGTCACGCGCTCCACACCGGGCTCCGCGAGTAACGCCTTCTCCACTTGGAGCACACAGCTCGCGCAGGTCATGCCCGTTACTGGGTATGAGCGTTTCAGGTGGGTCATGGCACAAAGGTCCGCTCAGAACGGGTAGCCGATGGCGATGTTCAGCACCAAATTGTCCATCACGCGGGGCTGCTGGTCATCGAACACCCACCGATCACCGGGCGGGAGCTCAGGTCTGCGCAGTGGTGTAGCGAGATCGAAGCGGATCACGATCACCTCCGGGTCGATGCGCAGCCCGAATCCCGCTCCAACGGCCAACCCGTTCAATGCCCGGTCCCATTGGAATTCACCGCCGGGTCGCTGGGGGTCTTCATTCTGCAGCCAGACGTTGCCTGCATCGGAGAAGACCGCGCCCTTCACGATGCCGGAGATGGGGAAGCGATACTCGAGGTTCACCTCGAACTTGATATCTCCGACCTGATCGACCAGGAATACCGAGCCATCTGCACTTGGCTCGGGTGTGTAGGTTCCTGGTCCGATGCTTCGTGCACGGAACGCGCGCAGGCTGTTGGTACCTCCGCTGAAGAACTGCTTCACATAAGGTACCGTGGAGCTGTTGCCGTAAGGATGTGCTGCCGAGGCGAGCACCCGTGCGGCGATCTGTCCACCACCCTTGCCGGTCGCTTGGAACCAGCGACCCTCAGCGCGGTAGCGCACGTATTGTGCGAACCGTTGTCCGAGCAAGCGATACCCATCCGCGCTAGCCGGCCCTTCAGCAGCGCGGTATATGGATGCGAGCAGCAGACCAGCCTCATCCGCACCAAGACTCATGAGCCACCAAGAGCGGTCATTCTTTCCCTGTTGGTTGCTGCGGGTGTACGTGTATCCGACTCCGACGATGAACTGTTCCTCGAAGCTGCGACGGATTGAAGCATTCTGGCCCAGAAAAGCGTCGAAGTCAGCACTGGTGTAATACAAGTTGTTGAAGCTCACCTCAGGGAAACGGACATCGTGCCAAACCGATCTGTTCTGGCGCCAGATATAACTGTAGCCCACATTCGCCGACTCCAGACCGTAGAGTCCGATGCGGCGGAAAAGGCCGTAAGCGATATCCATGCGTGTGGTAGGGACATAGGATCGGGCTTGTTTCAAGTGCCCGAGGAACAGGAGCCTCGGGATACTCAATGCAGCCTTCGCACCGATCTCGTAGGCGTTGGTCCCTTTGCCCGCTCCCGCCACCTGGGTCTCGAATCGGCCGTTCAGATCAACGGTGAACACTTCGGCACCACGGAACATGTCGCGGTCCTTCCAGCCAACCTTCAGGCCCGGCCCGGTGAAGTTGTTGCTTTTGCTGATGGCATTGAGCTCGCTGAACAATGAGAAGCGCTCCTGAGGGGTCAGACGGACATCGGCATGCAGCAGACCTCGCATAACGGTATCCTCCACCAGGTTGACCGCCACCGATGAGAAAACGCCATATCCGGATAGATACTGCCGTGTGGCGTCCAATCGCCGTTGGGAGAAAAAGGTACCAGGCTTTAGGAACACACCTCGCGTGATGGTGTGTGGACGGTACATCCCGAGGTAGTTGATGTAGTGCAGGCTATCCACCAACACTGAGTCCGAAGGTGGCAGCACATCATCGTAGTCGCCGTGCACGAACACTTCACCGATCACATACCGCATCCGCTCGTTAAGGCCTGCCTCCGATTTCACACGCAACCGTAGATCCACTTGATGGTCGCCCACGGTGGTATCCGCTGCGAATTCAAGCAGGTCGGCGTTCATGCGGTAGAAGCCCGCGTTGCGAAGCTGCGCGCCCACACGCTCGCGCTCCGCCACCAAGGCTGCAAGGTGATAGGGGTCGCCCTCAAGCACCTCCCTATTCGTTCCCGCGCGCAAGATCCTTGCGTAGAGCGGATCGACCTCCGCCAAGGCCGTATCGCCGTATATGATCGTCCGCATCCGATGCACCGGACCCGGGGTGACACTGAAAAGCACATGGGCCTGACGTTCTTGTCGGATCACCTCATGGGTCGCCTTGGCACTGAAGTAGCCGCGGTTGTTCATTCTGTTGACCAACGCTGCATCGATATCGGCAAGGGGCACTTCATCGATATGGACGGGTGCTGATGCGATCTTGTACTTCAACGTGTGGCGCAGACCCTTGCCCTTGCGACGCGGCTCACCGGTCATGTTGTACAATGCCACCAACGGCCGCAAGCCCAGCACGGCTTCGCTCGGTGGTGGTGTTACGACCGCTTCCAGTTCAGCCTGTGCCGCGCGCTCATCGGCTTCTGGAGGGGTGCTGAACACCACTTCGAACCCGGTGAATAGCGGACGTTCCTCAGTGGCGTACTTCAACCCCGTACAGGCTTGAAGCAGTACGGCCGATACCAATAGGCTGATATGACGGGTCAAGGTCCTCATCGGCCCGTTGGTTCCAATTCGACTTCCTGCTGTTGTTCCGTTGCATTCCGCTCGCGTTCCTCCAAGATGAGCTTACGGGCCTTGGTCCTAGCGCGTTCGTTCTCCTCGATATCCTTGGTGAACATGATGGCCACGCCGCTGTTGGTGATCTCCCCGTCATAGAGATCGAACGCGTTCTCGTGGAAGCCCCGTATCCGGAATCGTCCATCAGTGGTCAGGTCGTAGAGGATGGCGTACTGTGCTGCGCGGGTATTGCTCACGTTGCTCACTTGGCTGTTCTGTTCATCCACCCCCACGCTTCCCCCCACCTCGAAACTGAGCCGGTCGTTCAACAGACGTTTGCTCACCCGGTAATCGAGTGATGTTCGTTGATAGGTGCTCTGTCCGCTGGACTGATCGTAAGTGTTCACACCCAAGCTCACGTCCACGCCTTTCAAATAGCGGCCGGTGAGCTTGTTCATCTGATCGGTGAGCAGGCCGTTCACGGAATTCCGAGCAGCACTGGTGGCGATGCCACTGCTCGGATCGCCACCGCTTCCTTCATCCACCAGGAAGCTGTTCAGCACGAGCAAACCGAACACCTGGCGATTCAACTCCTCGTTGTTCCCGGGCTGGTTGAGACGGTCGAGTTGTTCGCTCACCTTGGGGAAGCTGTTGCGCACCTGTCGTTCGAGGTCTATACCGAACCCGATATCGGGCCCGCTCATGCTCCCCGTGATATCGATCAACACATCGAAGGGCAACGGTTGTTGCAGACGGTTGCGTTCAGCATCCATCATGGTGTTCCCCGACGCCACGAGGGCATATGGGGCTGTATCCGACCGGTAGCGCGCGCGCAGGTCCATCTCGGCTTTCACAGGATCACCGCTCCAGCGCACCGAGCCACCCTTCACGAGTTCGAAGCGCTTCTTCACCAGACCGTAGAGATCAAGCGTGTATTCACCGCGTTCCACCACGAACGGTCCGCTGAGGTACATGGAGGAACCGGGAGCGTACCGGAATACCAGATCAGCCGCACCACTTACCGAGGCTTGATCGCCGGCAGCGGGATCCAAGACGATGGCGAACACGGCCTCCTTATCCACCTTGATGTTGAGGTCGAGCTCCACTCCGGGTAGCAGGGCTTCCAGCGAGTCGCGCAAGAGCGCAGCATCCGCATTCAGTGCGAGGGAGTCCACAGCGTACAGGTCATCGGTGAAGACCACGATACCCTCCGCATTGACAAGCTCCACGGTGGTGCCAGGAAGCACGACACTGAAGACCGTACCGGGCAGAATGGTCAGCCCCCCTTTCACGTTGGGTCGCGTGGCCGGGCCTTTCGCCTGCAGATCGATCCGGGCGAAAAGTTCCCCGAAGAACCGTGGGTTCTGTTCGATCGTGCTGCTCACCAACTGGAACCGGTCCGTTCGTATCCGCAGATCGAGCATGGGCTTGTCCAACATGACCGTTCGCACATCCCCATCGATGAGGAACGCATTGCCCAGGCTATCGAGCATTCTGAACGAGTCGAAATGCAACCCTTGATCGGTCATCACCAACACCTCATCAGCCAAGGTGTATGTGGCGCCTGTTGCGACGACGCCCACGCTGGCTTGCTGGAAGTGCAGGCGACCGCGCAAGCTGGTGCGCTCTCCGACCCTGCTGTAATCCACCACGCCGTCAAGCCCACCGGTCATCTCGTAGAGATACTCGCTCACGAAAGGTTCTAAGAAACTGATGTCGCGCAGGTCCATGGAAGCCATCGCCCGTTCGCTTTCTGGAGCCAGATCGAACTTGGCTTCGAGTTCGTTGGATGAACGACTGAGCGCCACGTTCCCGCGGTAATGTTCGTTGGCTTCGCCGAGCACCACCACGTCCAAGGTGCCAAGTTCAGTGGCCATCACCTGCAATTCCGCAATGGTCAGATCAGCATTCATGCCAGCGGAACCACGGGCCGGAAGACGGATAAGTCCATCGATGCTTCCGTTGATGATCGGAACAGAATCAGCTGATGAAATGACATTGGCCAAGGTGGCGATGCGGAAAGCCCCAAGATCGATCTCGAGAGACCGGTCGAGCGTTCGCAACGCGACCCGTTGTTCACCAGAACGAAGATCGAGGTCGGTGGCGGTGATACGTTCATCGGTGATGAGCAAACGGTTCTTTGGAGCGACCTGCCACGGCTGCTGGTCGAGCACCAGTTCGGGAGCCAGGGAGAATTCCAGGCCGTCCGGCACCTGCTGCATCCGTGCACCGATGTGGTAACGAGCCTCCTCCGTCGATCCGATCCGCAGATCCCCGGACAGATCGCCCCCACTTCCGCTCACATCAGCGGTAAGTCCGTCGATATGATAAGCGCCTTGTGCGACATGTTCCACACGGAGCTTGGTGTCCAAGGTGCCACCCGTGATGGCCATGTTGAAAGCGATATCATTCACCTCCAAGCTATCGTAGAGCAGCTTGGGAAGCATGATGCGCGCATTCAGTTCATCGGCATCACTGTCGTAATGGGCTGCCAGTTCCTGTAGTTCGATCGCATGCAAGTTCGGGAGTACCATACCTGCGAGCCATTCGCTGCGCTTGAGGTCCACCGAAAGGTCGAAGCGACCGCCGGGTAGCGTATGGTACGCTGTGTCGCTGGTGAAGATGCTCCGCCCTTTCTCCTTCACCCGCACCAATAAGGTGTCTACTCCGATATTGGCGTTGAAGCTCAGGTCCAGAGCATCACTGGCCACGGATGCGCTGGTGGAATCGGCGCCAAGATGCCACCTAAGATCCAAGGTCTCGAAAACGAATTGCTCGGTCCCGTTCTCCAGCCGGGTGCTGTCCATGTTCATATTGAAGGTCACCTGGCCCAGCGTGTCGATGGCAAGCCTTCCATTCCAATCGCCGATGATCGCCAAGGCATGGTCCGTCAAACCCAACACTTCCAGATCAGCCCGGCCGACCTCCAAGTCAACATCGGCTGTCAAGTCATTCTCCTTCGCAGGCCAGGTACCGGCAGCCATCAACCGCAACGCCAGTGGTTCGCTCTCCATATCCACTAGCGCATGTACGGAGTCCCCGGCAAGGTCGGCGCGCAGATAAGCCACGCTCAGGTCAGCGCTGTCGTGCATCAAACGGGTCGGCCGCACCTCCAGCCATCCATGTCGCTGCGGCGTATTCAAAGCGCGTGCTTCGGCTTGGATGCGTACATCGGCATCACGCCAAGCCGTATCGCCGAGGATCCGCGCCAGCGCCACTCCTGTGGCTCGCACATCCATTTCCAGCGCATCCGGAAGGTCCTTCTGCGAACCGGTGATCATTGAATGGCCAACAACATCACCGAGATCAGAGCGCAAGTCGAGCGAAGCCTTGATCCTATTCGGACCACCTTGGATCGCGGAGCGCACCTGAAGACGCGAAGGCACCAACGTCTTGTCGGGAATGAATGCTCCCATGAGCATGCGTGTTCCGGCACCCATGATGAACGGATCGACGTTCAGATCGACGTTCATC
>DAOORM010000023.1:0-13520 GCA_035389265.1 Flavobacteriales bacterium
GTCATGAGCTTGAAGGTGAGCGGCAACTCGATGAATCCGGTCTTGAAGTCGGTGCTGAGGTCCTTCTTCAGGATCGGGCCGTTCACGACGTCGAGGTATTCAACGGTGCGCAAGTATTTGCCACCGGTGTTGTTCAGGAAGAGACCGGTGCCGAAACGGTAGTTGCCACTAGCCCCGATCGGGAACTCGGTGATCAGGCCGAAGGTGAACCCGATCGTGCTGCCGTTGTTCTCGAGGCCCTTGGTGTCAGCCTTGATCCAAGACATGTTCGGCGCCAGTTTGATGCCGAATCGCACACCGACATCATCTTGTGCTACAAGCTTCGGGGTGGCCCATGAGGTTGCGGCGAGGATCAGGAGTGCCTTCCCGCTGAGGCGGAACAGTGACGTCTTCATAGGTTTGTGGCTCGGTTAACGACCGCTCAAAGGTATACGCATTGAACAGTTACAGATCATGGGCCGCTTTTCTGGTAGCCTGTTCCCTTTGGACGGCCTGTGGGGGCGAACGTCACACCGAACTTCCGATCGATGAGGTGTCTTTAGCGGTGGAGATCGGTCGGTTGGACAGGGATATGTTCCTTTCCACCGGCGATAGCGCAAAGGCCAAGAGCCTGAAGGCCTATGCTACCTACGGCGAATTCTACCGCACCTATATCGAGGACATCCTTCAAGGCGCGCCACTGGAGGACCCACGCCTCGCCATGGTGCTTACGCGGTTCACCACTGACCCGGATTGGATGAGCGTGCAGCGAGCCGCGGATAGTGTCTTGGGCGATCTCGAACCACAACGTCAGGACTTCGAGGCCGCTTTCAAGCGGTTGAAGGTGCTTTTCCCGGATAGTCTCACCCCGCGCATCGTCGCGTTCAATTCCGGTTTCAACTACGGCATCTTCCCCACCGATAGCGTGCTGGGTGTGGGCGTGGAGTGGTTCATCGGCAAGGACCATCCGGTGATCGGCTATTTGGCGCCAGAGTCCTTTCCGCAATATGTGAAGGATCGGATGCGGCCCGAGATGCTGGTGCCCAGCGCTGTCAAAGGCTGGTTGCTGGTCCACTACACGCGCGACATACGCGCTGAGGATCTGCTCACGAACCTGGTAGAGACCGGAAAGGTCCTGTTCCTGTTGGATGCGTTGTTGCCAGGAACGGACCCTGCGCTCAAGTTCGCGTTCAGCAAGGAGCAGCTTGCCTGGTGCGAAGCCCATGAGTACGATATCTGGAAGGACCTCGTGGCCAAGGATGAACTCTACAGCAAAAAACTGGAGGATATCGGGCGTTGGATGAACGATGGTCCGTTCACCAACGGGCTGCCGCGAGAAAGTCCAGGCCATTTGGGCGAATGGTTAGGCTACCGCATGGTGAAGGCCTATATGGAGGACAACCCGGATCTTTCCATTCCACAACTCCTCGCGCTGGACGATCCGCGCGTGATCCTGAAGACCTACAAACCCCGCTAGAAGAAGTTGTCAAGTCGCGGTTTTGCCGCCAACTTGCGGGTGAGCCCCGCTTAGCGGCATGCTGAAGACGGACCCCGGATCAAGGGGCTTACAGCTGACAACGACCAACTGACGACCACGAATCACACTCATGAAGACCTCAGAGATCCGCCTTTCCGTTCACTTGGATGATAACCACGTTCCTGAACGCATCGATTGGGAAGCGGAGGACAATGGGGAGAAGAGCTCCAGCAAAGCTGTGCTGCTATCCCTGTGGGATGCCCAAGAGAAGAACACCCTGCGGATCGATCTCTGGACGAAGGAGATGACCGTAGAGGAGATGAAGGCGTTCTTCCACCAGAACATCCTCACGTTGGCCGACACCTTCGAGCGCGCCACCGGTGAAGGCAAGATGGCTGCCCAGATGCGCGACTTCGGAGCCTACTTCGCCGAGCACATGTTGCCGGAGTTGAAGAAGTAGTGCAACTCAAGGAGCAGGGGCAGTTGCAGGAGGCAAGACTGTCCTGTACTCGTGTACCTGCTTCAACCTCTCCACTGGGCGTTCACCTCCTCGATGAAGGCCAGCAATTCATCGCGCCCCTTCGAGGTCTCCGAGCTGGTGATGAACATCGTGGGTAATTCGTCCCACGACTCTTTCAGCTTGCGCTTGAACTGCGCCACGTTGCTGTCCACCTTGGGTGCTTTCAGCTTATCGGTTTTGGTGAAGATGATGCAGAAGGGAATGCCATTCTCGCCCAGCCATTGCACCATGTCCAGGTCGTTCTGTTGTGGTTCCAAGCGTGAGTCGATCAGCAGGAACACGTTCTGCAGAGTCTCGCGTTCTTTCAGGTAGGTCTGGATCATCTTCTCCCACACGGCGCGCTCGGTCTTGCTCGCTTTCGCGAAGCCATAACCCGGCAGATCCGCCAGCATCCACGGGCTTTTGCTGGTGAGCGTGCCTTCTACGCGGAAGTGTTCCACGTTGCGCGTGCGACCCGGTGTGTTGCTCACGCGCGCCAGCTTGTTGATGTGGCACAGCATGTTGATCAGCGAGCTCTTGCCCACGTTGCTTCGGCCAATGAAGGCGTACTCCGGCAGCGACGCTTTCGCCCAGTCCTTATCGGTACGTCCGCTGGTGAGGTGTTCGGCGAGGAGGGCTTTCATTCGTAAGGAGCAAGGATAAAGGAGAAAGAAAGAAGGAGAGAGAAGAAGAAATAAGGAAGCGAAAGGAAAAGCGCGTTGAGGTTCCTGGCCTCTTCTGTCTTTCTTCTTCTTACTTCAACCTTCAACCTTCTGTAGGGTCTTCCCCAACCACGTGTCCACGATGGCGTTGAACTTGTCGGGGTGCTCCATCATGGCAGCGTGGCCACATTCATCGATCCAGAACAGATCGCTGTGAGGTATCAGCGCGTGGAATTCCTCGGCCACATGCGGTGGGGTCACACCATCCTGTTTGCCCCAGATCAGGCATACGGGCATCCGCAGGTTGGGCAGGTCCTTGGCCATGTTGTGGCGGATCGCGCTCTTTGCAAGCGAAAGGATGCGGATCAACTTGGCCTTGTCGTTCACCGTCACGTAGCATTCTTCCACCAAGTCGTCGGTGGCGTGTTTAGGGTCGTGGAAGGTGAAGGCGATCTTCTTGCGCAGGTACTCCTTGTCCTCGCGACGCGGGAAGCTGCCGCCGAAGGCGTTCTCGTACAAGCCACTGCTGCCGGTGAGGATCAAGGTGCGCACCTTGTCGGCGTGTTTCGTGCAATAGACCAAGGCTACGTGGCCACCCAACGAGTTGCCGAGCAAATTGATCTCGGATAGCCCCAGGTGCCGGACGAACCGATCCAGGAAATCGGCCAACGCGGGCACGTTGGTGTTCAACATCGGCAGGGTGTACAACGGCAGCATGGGCATCAGCACCCGGTACCGTCCCCCGAAATGTTTGATGGGCCCCTCGAAGTTGCTCAGCGCGCCGAACAACCCGTGCAGGAAGATCAAGGGCGGACCATCACCCACATCGATGTAGGTGAACTCCCCTTCGCGTTTCAGATGCTCCTCGTTCGCCATACGTGCCGTTCAAAGGTAGAAGGATGGTTGGAACATGGAAAGGGTCACCGCAACCAATGCTGGCGGATGAGTTGGGGGAAGTGGATCACATCTTCCAGCGTTTCAGCGTTCAATACGAACTGGCGCACGTCTTCAGCCTGGGCCTGCATATCCAGCCGGGAACAATGGGCGATCAGTCTCTCGGCCAGTTCTTGTAATGTGGGCGTTCCGATCCGTTGACGTGCATAGTCCATGTCTGGAGCGATGCCCCGCGATAGGAGGAAGTTGACATCATAGAAATCGCGGCCCTTGTTGCGTGGACGTTCTAGTATGGCGTGGCATTTCTGGGAAAGAAGCAAGGGTTGCGAACAACAAGGCACGGTGGTGGATACACCGAATTTGGCGATCCGGTGCAACTCGGGTGTGT
Organism: Flavobacteriales bacterium; assembly: GCA_035389265.1. GTDB lineage: Bacteria > Bacteroidota > Bacteroidia > Flavobacteriales_F > PHOS-HE28 > PHOS-HE28. The sequence continues at coordinate 3,900 of DAOORM010000023.1, forward strand.
ACTGGAAGCCTTGTGGCTCGGTGTCGAATTGGATCAAGACGGTTTGTTCGGCATGGCCGCTCAACCCCTGTTGGAACAACAGCCCTGGGAAGCGCACTTTGCAACGGTAGGCCGTGCGGCCACGGATCTCGGTGGTCACCGTGTACCCCTCATCGGCAAGGCCAGCCTGCACTTCTTCGCCAAGCTCCTTGAACTGATCGGTATCCAACCCGCGGTTGTCGAAGTCAAGGTCTTCGCTGAAGCGAGGGTTGTTGTGGATCAACCGCAAGCATGTGCCACCCAAGAAGACAAGCTTCTGTCCATGTTTGGAACGGTAGATCAAACGAAGGATGCGGTACTGGAGGTACTCGCGGAGCAAGAACGATGAGCGGTCCTCGGGTATGCCCGGGTACTCGGCGCGGATCTGGTCAATCCCGATCATGGAGCCATTGGTTGAAGCGCTCGTAGCGCTGGTGAAGACTGCGAGAAGCGATCACAGTAAGATATTCCTGCACCCGCTGCTGGTCCAGCATATCCAGTATGCCGGTCTCGTCGAAGCGCCAGGCCTCGAGATCTTGGACGGTTGAAATTTCAGGATGCAGGTAGAGCACGTCCAGTATCGTCTTCTCTGGCGTGGCCAACATCACACGCTGCCCGTCCTTCACGATGAACGTGTACCCGAAGAAGAAGCTAGGTCGCACACTTCGATAGCTATACCATGTGTTGGCATATTGGAAGCGTTTTGTTGAAGCCGTGGTGACCGATTCCACATGAAAGACACCTTCAGGGATGAACCCGTAGTAGCCCAGAGCTGACCTTACGCTTATGTAGCTCGGAGCGTAGATGGTATTGGCGATCACCCACCGGTCAAGTTCGGTGATGGGTCTCTCCGCCAATCGATAGAAGCCATTCCGCACGCGGTGAAGCAGCCCTTTATGCACCCACGAGCTTACCGTGCGCCGGTTCATCTGTGGGAAGCGCAGTCCGATCTCCGCCGTGCTGAACACGGGTTGGTCTCGGAAGACACGGGTGAAATCCCGGAAAGTGTGGTAGCCAGTTGTGTTCACAGAATGAGCAAATATATGCTCGTAATGAGGTCAAAAAGGGTCGATGAGCCCACCCGACCCACTTCCAACCACATTCCCTTCCCCCAACCGTTCCGCACATCGCCCTGTTGATCGTAAGGCCTTGATCGGCAATGGGTACGATCGATGGCACCGGATCTTTCGGGTTCCCTGTACGACGCATTCGGCGATCGTGGATGGCCTTCGGCGTTGTTGATAAGCCCCCACTTCTTCCCACCAGCCCAAAGTGCTTGTTTGTAGGCTAGTTGCGGCCATGTGACAACTTTTGCACACCTTCGCCGTTGAAGATTTATCAACAAGAAGGCAAAAACGGGGGAGATCGTGGGATTAAGTGGGTGACCCAGCCTACTTTCGCGACCATTCCTGCCGTGCATGCGCTATGCTGAACCTGTTAGGGGAATACCCGTCGACCCTGGATGCCAAGAGCCGTGTGCTCTTGCCCGCCGCACTGCGCAAGCAGCTCGGTGGCGCGGAGTCCAAGGGCTTCGTGGTGAACCGCGACGTGTTCAGCGAGTGCCTCGTACTGTATCCGATGGAGGAGTGGAACAGGACCAGCGCCCAAGTGGCCAGTCTGAACCGCTTCGATCCGGACAACGTGGAGTTCATCCGGCGCTTCCTCAACGGAGCCACACCGGTGGAGCTCGACGCCAACGGACGGTTGCTGATCCCCAAACAACTGATGGCCTACGCCCAACTGGGCAAGGACATCGTTTTCACGGGCATGGGCGATCGCATCGAGATCTGGGGCGAGGAGCAACACAAGCGTGCGCTCAGCGGGAACGTGGACTTCAAGTCACTGGCTGCGAAAGTGATGGCGGGCAAACCTGCTAAAGCCGATGACGCATGAGTATCACGACCCCGTTCTTTTACAAAGCTGTCTTGAAGGATTGAACATCCGCCCCGACGGCGTCTATGTGGACGTGACGTTCGGCGGCGGTGGCCACAGCAAGGCCATCCTCGCACAACTGGGTCCGAAAGGAAGGCTGATCTCGTTCGATCGCGATCGCGACGCTTGGAAGAACGCTCCGGATGATGAGCGATTCACCCTTGTGAAAGCCGACTTCCGCTGGTTGCGCAATCACTTGCGATTCCTGCATGCGGTGCCGGTGGATGGCCTGCTCGCCGATCTGGGTGTGAGCAGTCACCAGTTCGACACCGGCGCACGCGGTTTCAGTTTCCGATTCGATGGTCCGCTCGATATGCGCATGGACCACCGCGCGAAACGTTCGGCCTCGCAACTGCTGCGCGATCTGGACGAAGCAGCGCTCACCGATGTGTTGCGGAAGTACGGCGAAGTGGATGGTGCTCACCGTGTGGCGTGGCAACTGGTGAAGGCGAACGCGGAGACCCGCATCGGCACCACGTTCCAGCTGGTGGAAGCGCTGAAGCCTGTAACGCCGCGCGCCAAGGAGAGCACCTTCCTGGCCCAGGTGTTCCAAGCGCTTCGCATCGCGGTGAACGACGAGCTCAGCTCCTTGGAAGCGCTGCTCACGCAAAGTGCCGAGGTGATCGCACCGGGCGGCCAATTGGTGGTCATGAGCTACCACTCACTGGAGGATCGACTGGTGAAGAACTGGATGCGCAGCGGAGATCTCGGCGGTGAGGAAACGAAAGATGTCTTCGGCAATCGCACACGACCGTTCAACCCTTCAAGCAACAAGGCGATCCAACCAACGGATCTCGAGATAACGAAGAACCCCCGAGCACGAAGTGCCCGATTGAGAATAGCCACACGCACGTGAACAAGCTGCGCGAAAAGCAAGAGGAGGAAGTGACGCCCGCGGAACCCACCGCGAAGGCGAAGCGGGCTGCCGGACAGAAGTCTGGCGAGCCTGGCGCTGTCGCGCGCGTGCCGAAGATGATGATCGGTGTGCTCAATGGCTCCTTCCTCACCAAGGAGAAGGTGTTGGGCAACATGCCCTTCATCCTGTTCTGCGCAGGCTTGATGATCACCTACATCGCTTACGGCTACCATACCGAGCGCATCGTGCGTGACCTGGATCGTGTGGACCAGGAGCTCAAGGAACTCCGCAGTGAGCACATCACCGTCCGCTCGCAGTTGGAGAAGATGGAACAGCAAAGCCAGGTGGCTGTTGGCATCGGTGAATTGGGGTTGAAGGAAAGTCGTGTGCCACCCGTGAAGCTGGATGTGGACGAGGATGAACTCAACGCCACGCGCAACCCATGACGGAGAACAAGCAGTTCCGCGCGCGTGCCAACATGGTGTACATGGCGGTGGTGGTCTTCGCCATCGCCATCGCCGTTAAGCTGTTCACGATCCAGATCGTGGAGGGTGAAGAATGGTTGGCCAAGGCGGAGACGGTGAGCACCACGTACCGTACGGTGCAGCCCGACCGCGGCCACATCTATAGCGAGGATGGTCGTCTGCTCGCGACCAGTGTGCCAGAGTACGACGTGCGCATGGACATGATGGCGAACGGTCTCACCGATGAGCTGTTTCGGACGCACATCGATTCCCTGAGCATCCGACTCGCTGAGCTGTTCGGTGACCGTACTGCCGCCGAGTACAAGCGCGACCTCTCCGATGCACGCCACCGCAAGGAGCGCTACCACCTGATCAAACGGCGCGCAGACCACACGCGAGTACAAATGCTGCGCACCTTCCCGCTCTGCCGACTCGGGAAATACAAAGGCGGGCTCGTCACCGAGAAGCGCACCGTGCGCATGCATCCCTTCGGTCGGCTCGCTTCGCGCAGTGTCGGCTATGTGCTTCGCGACAGCACCACCCTGGGCCTCGAAGGTGGCTATGACACGTGGCTCAAGGGCGTGACCGGCCGTCGGTTGGAACGACGCTTGACCGGAGGTGTTTGGATGCCGGTGGACGATGGCGACGGCGTGGATCCTGTACCTGGCAGCGACATCCACACGACCATCGACATCAATCTACAAGACGTGGCCGATGCGGCGTTGGAGCGCCAACTGATGAAGCACGGTGCCCAGTACGGCACCGTGGTGGTGATGGAGGTGGAGACCGGCTATATCAAAGCGATCAGCAACCTCACGCGGCGCAACGACAGCACGTATGTGGAGGACCTGAACTACGCGGTGGCCCATGCCACGGAACCGGGCTCGACGTTCAAGCTGGCTTCGTTGATGGTGGGCTTCGAGGATGGTACGATCAAACCCACGGACACGGTGGATACCAACCGCGGCCGCGTGCGTTTCCGCGATCGCATCATGCGTGACTCGCACGAGGACCTCTACGATAAGATGACCGTGCGCCGGTCATTCGAACTCTCGTTGAACACCGGCATCAGCCTGGCCGTCCACAAGGCTTATGAGAAGGAGCCGAAGCGTTTCATCGAAGGGTTGAAGCGCCTACACATGCACGAGCCGACCGGTGTGGCTATTCCCGGTGAAGCCATCCCTACGCTGCGCGGCCCGGGGGAGAAAGGATGGAGCGGTGTGAGCATGCCATGGATGAGTATCGGGTACGAAGTGATGGTCACTCCGTTGCAGACCTTGACCTTCTACAACGCCGTGGCCAACAATGGCCGAATGATGCAGCCGCAGTTCGTGGACCGCGTCTCACAGAACGGGAAGACTGTGCAGAAGTTCGAGCCGAAGGTGTTGGATGAGAAGATCTGTTCCGATGCCACGTTGACGTTGGTGCATGACCTGCTGCGCAGTGTTGTGGATACCGGTACTGCCATGAACCTGCGCGCGGCCCACTTCGCCATCGCGGGCAAGACCGGTACGGCACGCATCGCCCGGAACGGGAACTACAACGACCTGTTGTACCAGGCTTCGTTCGTGGGCTATTTCCCCGCCGATGCGCCGAAGTACAGCTGCATCGTGCTGGTGAACGGCCCCACGATGAGCGGTATCTACGGTAACGTGGTAGCCGGCCCGGTCTTCAAGGAGATCGCGGACAAGATCTATAGCAACCGACTGGAACTACAGCAGGGCACCGAACTGGCCGTGACCAGCGGTCCGCGCACTCCGGTAAGCCTGAGCGGTCACCGTGGAGACCTGCAGCTAGCGTTGGAACGCCTGAAGGTGCCGGTGACCTACGACGGGGAAGGTGAGTGGGCCACCACCGTAGCCGGTGATACGACCGTGGTGCTCAAGGCGCGCGGTATCCCTGCCGATGCCATGGACCGCGTGCCCAACGTACTGGGTATGGGATTACGCGACGCCCTCTATATCCTCGAGAATCGCGGGTTGCGCGTGAAGGTGCAAGGCAATGGCATGGTGAAGCGGCAATCACTCCAGCCCGGATCGAAGGCATTCCAGGGATCGACCATCGTGATCGAACTGACATGAAGTTGCTGAAGGACATATTGTACCGGGTGCGCATCGAGCAGGTCGTCGGTTCCACGAACACGGCGATCGAGTCCATCGCTTTCGATAGTCGCAAGGTGGTCGCCTTCACCGCGTTCGTGGCCACGCGTGGCACGCAGGTGGATGGTCACAGCTTCATCGGCAAGGCCATCGAGAGCGGTGCCAGCGCCATCATCTGCGAAGAGCTACCCGCAGAATTGAAGGATGGGGTGACCTACGTGCGGGTGGAGGATGCGGCTGTCGCGCTCGGTGTGCTCGCTGCCAACTTCCACGACCATCCTTCCCGGAAGGTGAAGCTCGTAGGCATCACCGGCACCAATGGGAAGACGAGCACCGCCACGTTGCTCTTCCGTTTGTTCCGGTCCCTCGGCTACAAATGCGGGTTGATCAGTACGGTGGAGATCCGCATCGGACAGCGCATCATCCCTAGCACGCACACCACACCGGATGCGGTGCGTCTGAACGAGATCCTCGCGGAAATGGTGGCCGAGAAGGTGACGCATTGCTTCATGGAGGTGAGCAGTCACAGTGTGGTGCAGGAGCGTATCGCGGGACTTCAGTTCGTCGGTGCCGTGTTCATGAACATCACGCACGATCACCTTGACTACCACGGCACCTTCGCCGAATACATCAAGGCTAAGAAGCGCTTCTTCGATCAGCTGCCGGCTTCCGCATTCGCCCTGGTGAACGCCGACGATGCGAACAGTGCGGTGATGCTGCAGAACACCAAGGCGAGCAAGCACTCCTTCGCGGTGAAGACCATGGCCGACCACAAGGCCCGCATCGTGGAGAACCAGCTCACCGGTCTTCACTTGAACATCGATGGGCACGACATGTACTCGCGCCTCATCGGCGAGTTCAATGCGAGCAACTTGTTGGCCGTCTACACCGTGGCCACGCTCCTCAACGAGCCGGCCATGAACGTGCTCACTGCATTGAGCGATCTGCAACCGCCACGGGGTCGTTTCCAGATCGTGCGCAGCACCAGTGGCATCGTGGGCATCGTGGATTACGCCCATACGCCCGATGCCTTGAAGAACGTGCTCACGACGATCAACGAGGTCTGTAGCGACAATGAGCAGGTGATCACCGTGGTGGGCTGTGGTGGTGATCGTGATCGTACCAAGCGCCCGGTGATGGCGCGGATCGCGACCGAACTGAGCAGTCATGTGGTGCTCACCAGCGACAACCCGCGTACCGAGGATCCCATGGCCATCCTCAACGAGATGCGCACCGGTGTGCAGGTGACCGATCAGGCCCGCGTATGGGTGAACGCCGATCGGCGCGAGGCCATCCGCCAAGCTGTGGGCATGGCCAAGCCCGGTGATGTGGTCCTGCTCGCTGGCAAGGGCCACGAGACCTATCAGGAGATCAATGGGGTGAAACACCCCTTCGACGACGTAGCGGTGTTGCAGGAAACACTTGAACTCCTCCACAAGTAATGCTGTACCACCTCTTCGATTGGCTCGGCGCTGATGTCCCTGGTTCAGGGCTCTTCACGTTCATCTCGTTCCGTGCAGCGATGGCCGTGTTCGTTTCGCTGTTGATCTCGCTGTGGTGGGGCAAGGGCATCATCAACCTGCTCCGCCGCATGCAGGTGGGTGAGACCGTGCGCGACCTCGGACTGGAAGGGCAGTTACAGAAGCAGGGCACGCCGACCATGGGTGGCCTCATCATCCTTTCCGCGACGATCATCCCCACCTTGCTCTTCGCCAAGCTCAACAACATCTACATCATCCTGTTGCTGGTCAGCACGGTTTGGCTCGGCACCATCGGCTTCATCGACGACTACATCAAGGTCTTCAAGAAGGACAAGCGCGGCCTGGCCGGAAAATTCAAGATCGTCGGGCAGGTGGGTGTGGGCATCATCATCGGTGCCACGGTGTATTTCCATCCAGAGATCCGCACACGTGTGGAGATCCCGCAGGTGCTCGCTGACCAGCTCGATCCGTCCGAGCTGAACACCATCACCGAGGAGGATGGTACGGTCCACTACATGTTGAACCGGAAGTCGCCGAACACCACGATCCCCTTCGTGAAGGACAACGAGTTCAACTATTCCTCGATCCTGGGTCTTTTCGGTCGCAGTGCCCGTCAGTACACCTGGATCGTGTACATCCTCATCGTCATCTTCATCATCACCGCTGTGAGCAATGGAGCCAACATCACCGATGGGGTGGATGGTCTCGCTACGGGCACTTCGGCCATCATGGTCCTTGCCCTCGGGATCTTGGCGTATGTGAGCGGCAACGTGATCTTCTCGCAGTACCTGGACATCATGTACATCCCGGGCAGCGGCGAGCTCGCCGTGTTCATCGGTGCATTGCTCGGTGCTTGCATCGGCTTCCTCTGGTACAACGCCTATCCCGCGCAAGTGTTCATGGGCGATACCGGAAGTCTGGCGCTCGGCGGCATCATCGCCACGCTCGCCATCCTAGTGCGCAAGGAACTGCTGATCCCCATTCTCTGCGGCATCTTCCTCGTGGAGAACCTCAGTGTGGTGGCACAGGTCTCCTACTTCAAGTACACGAAGAAGAAGTACGGTGAAGGGCGCAGGATCCTGCTGATGTCACCGCTGCACCATCACTACCAGAAGAAGGGCATCCACGAGAGCAAGATCGTGAGCCGCTTCTGGATCGTGGGGATCATGCTCGCCGTATTGTCCATCGTAACCCTGAAGCTGCGATGAAGAAGCTCGTGGTCCTCGGTGCACAGGAGAGCGGTGTCGGTGCGGCGCGGTTGGCGCAGCAGCGCGGGCTCGATGTGTTCGTGAGCGACATGGGCGCGATCAAGCCAGCGTACCGTGAGGAATTGAAGAAGCATGGTATCGCCTTCGAGGAAGGTGGACATAGTGCGGACCGCATCCTTGGAGCCGACGAGATCGTCAAGAGCCCAGGTATCCCGGACACCGCCTCGCTCGTGAAGGCCGCAGCGGATCAAGGTATTCCGGTCATCAGCGAGATCGAGTTCGCTTTCCGCTACTGCAATGGACGCATCGTCGCCATCACCGGGAGCAACGGCAAGACTACGACCACCCTGCTCACGCACCACATCTTGAAGAAGGCAGGGCTCGATGTGGCCGTGGGCGGAAACGTGGGCACCAGCTTCGCAGGGCTCATTGCCGATGGGGATAACGCTCACTACGTGCTTGAGCTGAGCAGCTTCCAGCTCGATGGCATCCGGGCCTTCCGACCGGACATCGCCGTTCTGCTCAACATCACACCGGACCATCTGGATAGGTACCAGTACCGCATGGAGAATTACGTGGCGAGCAAGTTCCGGATCGCCATGAACCAGCGCGAAGACGACCATTTCATCCACTGCGCCGACGACCCGGAGTCGAACGCGTGGCTCCTACAGCATTCCCTGAAGGCCCAACGCTGGCCCTTCTCCATCCAACACAGCGTCGAGCGCGGCGCATTCCTGCAAGACGACCAGATCCACATCACTACGAACCGATCCACCTTCAACATGTCCATCATCGAACTCGCCCTGAAAGGGAAACACAACGTGTACAATTCCATGGCGGCCGGCATCGCAGCGCGTGTGCTCGAGATCCGCAAGGATGTGGTGCGCGAGAGCCTGAGCGATTTCCAGAACGTGGAACACCGGCTCGAACACGTGGCCCTGGTGCACGGCATCGAGTTCATCAACGATTCCAAGGCCACCAACGTGAACTCCGCGTGGTACGCGCTCGAGAGCATGGACAAGCCGGTGATCTGGGTGGCCGGTGGCGTGGATAAGGGCAATGACTATGCATCACTGCTTCCCCTGGTGAAACAGAAGGTGAAGGCGATCGTGTGCTTGGGTACCGACAACGCCAAGATCCACAAGGCGTTCGAGGGTGTGGTGCCCACCATTATGGATACCGCCAGTGCGGAGGAGGCCGTGATCACCGCGAACAGCATCGCCGAAACGGGAGATGTGGTGTTGCTCAGCCCGGCCTGTGCCAGCTTCGATCTGTTCGAGAATTACGAAGAACGTGGCCGCAAGTTCAAGGCGGCGGTGAAGGGCCTCTGACCGCTCAAACTCATTCCCATGGAAGAGAACAAACCAACCCCTTCGTTGCGACTGGCTGGTGGCCAGTTGGTGGAAGCCCGCAAGGCGGCGCTTGCCACGCAAGGCTCTGGTCCTCATCGGTTGGAACAGGTGGCTTTAGTGAAGGGCATTCCCTTCATCAACGATTCCAAGGCGACATTCCTCGATGCCACCTTGGAATCGCTCGCCCAAATGCCCGGCAAGGTGGTGTGGA
>DAOORM010000024.1:0-13161 GCA_035389265.1 Flavobacteriales bacterium
TCCCCAGAATTGGCGCTTACACAAGATGGTGGTGGTACCCGAACGCAGGGTGAGGAACTCGTTGTCCACGGTGATCAGGAAGGGCGCCCCGTACACGACTTCGTGAGCCACCAATTCCTCGAGCAGCAGCTTACCGTCTTGGATCGACCAACTGGCGGACTGGCGCTCAGTATCCAAGCCTGGTAACACCACCGCACCGTTCTTGCCGAAGGTGAGACGTTCATGACATTCCTCGAACGCGACCAGCAAGTCGGTGCTTCGCACCTCCAGATCCTTGTCGTTGTACTGCACGCGTTGCACGCACCAGTCGTGCGCGGTGATACGCTCCGCCAAGGTGGGTTGCGCGCTGATCGCGATGGGCACGATGACGATGATGAGCACGATGGCCACCAGCACGAGCAACCGTGCCGCGAGCAGTTCGATGCGACCAAGGAGCGGGATCTCGCGGGTGATCCGGTCCAACTCCAACCAGATCGCGGCCTCCTCCGGTGGTCCATCCTTCAGGAAGCCCGCTTCGCGCAGGATGGTCCGTGCCTGCTCCACATCGGCGGCCCGCACTTGCAGCTTCACCCCACCTACCGCGTTGGAATAGAGGTTGTACACCTGCACGGTGAGTTCATCCTTCAGGTGGGTCTCGATGCCGGCATCCTCCAAAAGGCCGCGCGGCACCACGGCATCGGTGGGCCAGGTGAAATCGACGATGGTGACGAAGGTGTCCATGGAATTCATTCACACGAGGATCTTGACGGGTGTGGCTTCGTCTGACAGCGAAGGTCACACCACTTTCACAGCGGTGATCCGCCAGCTCGGCACCCACTCGAACGGGGCGATGCTTCTTTCCCAAAGTGCTTCGCGTCGATCGGCAGCCACGAGGTTGTTAGTGCAGCGCACCTGTTGATGGCCGGCCTCGCGCCAAATGCCCTGGATCATCCACCGATCTCCTTCAAACCAATGACTCCAGACCTGGTGCCTGCCGTGGTTGTAGAAGGAATGGATCTCTTCGTTGGCGATGATCTCCGTGCAATTGAACTCCTCGGCGCCCACATGCCCTTGTACACGGTGTAGGATGAAGAAACGGCCCTCCAGCCACTCGTATTCTTCCACCCATCTGATCACCAATTCCGCACGATCCGGCATGGCGAGCTGTACACCTTCCACATTCCAACGACCGATGAGGGTTTCGGCATGGGGATCGAGCGGGCCTGGTGTCATCATGGGCGTGGCGGAAAGCTTGCGAAAGTAGGCGGACTGTCGCCTGCTGTCGGCGTCTAGCGGTACCGGTGCATTTGAAATTCTTGAAAGGTCAACCACCACGAAGGTCGTCACAGGAACGGCTCGTCACAATATTCCAACACCTTGATGTCCCGCCCATTACCTTCAATTCGCCGTTGGCAAGTCTCTCTCCTTGCCATGACACATTCTCGCCCCCATATCGACCTCGCGATGGCGCGCGTGGTGCATTCCACTGGTGATCTGGTGGAAGTGCGCATAGGGCCTCTTGTGCGTATCGATCCCGCAGGAACACGGGAGGCGCTCCAAGCCTGTCGGACGTTCTTGGGCGCGCGCAAAGGGCCGATCCTATTCGTGGTGGAAGGCGATCCGGCGTGGGACCCGGCTCTCCTACAGGTGGATCACTTCACGGAGTTCGGCGAAACGATCGAAGCCGTGGGTGTGGTGGTGACGAACAAGGTGTTGGCCTTGGCGGCGAACACCTACTTCAGCCTCTTTCCGCCCGACTTCCCGATCCGCATCGACCATGACGAAGTTGCGGTGCGGGCATGGCTTGCAGCCACTTGATCAGGACCCTGGTCATTGAACGATCCTCGCATCGACCGATGGAACTGAATGGGATGAATGGTGACCAGATCCCAATTGGCGGTCGCACAATTCCGGGTGTTTGTCGCCGTTCCTCGATCCAAGCGTGAATGACCACTGCTCCTGCGGTTGGTTGACTTTATTTGCATCGCTCCATGAACCGCGTGAACCACAGACCGCTATTTGCCCTACGTGTGCAGCGCGCGCTCCTGTTCATGGCACTTTGGTCAGTTGGGGTCATGGCGTCAGCGCAACCGCTCACCAGCACGATCTCCGGTTACATCACCGACGAACGTTCGGGCGAGGCCTTGATCGGGGCCACGGTGTTCGACCTGCGGTCGGGCAAGGGCACCGTTTCCAATGTGTACGGCTTCTATAGTCTGACGCTCCCCAACGATAGTATCGCGCTGCGTTTCACCTTCGTGGGCTATCAATCGGCGCAGTTGCGCACCCTGCTCAACGGGGCCATCACCCATCACGTGAAGCTCGGTCCCTCGTTGGAATTGCGCGAAGTGGAAGTGGTGGGCAGACGCACCGGCGACGAGGTGGAAAGCACGCGGATGGGCACCATCGAATTGCCGATGGAGAAGGTGCGCAGCCTCCCCGTGCTGTTGGGCGAGCGCGACGTGATCAAGACCCTGCAATTGTTGCCGGGTGTGCAGAGCGGGTCGGAAGGCAGCTCGGGTCTGTACGTGCGCGGTGGTGGTCCGGACCAGAACCTGATCCTCTTGGACGGTGTGCCGGTATACAACGCCAACCACTTGTTCGGGTTCTTCTCGGTGTTCAATACCGATGCGATCCGCTCGGCCACCCTGACGAAAGGCGGATTCCCGGCGGAGTATGGCGGCAGGCTCAGTTCGGTGATCGACCTGCGGATGAAGGAAGGCAACAATCAGAAGCTGCACGGTGAGGGTGGCATCGGCCTGATCGCCTCGCGCATCACCTTGGAAGGTCCGCTGCGCAAGGAGAGCACCTCGTTCATGATCTCTGCCCGGCGCACCTACTTGGATGTGCTGGCGCGTCCGCTGATCCGCTCCTCCACCGACGGCAATTCCACCGGTGGCTACTACTTCTATGACCTGAACACGAAGGTGAACCACCGCTTCTCCGACCGCAGTCGGTTGTATCTAAGCGGCTATTTCGGACGCGACCGGTTCTATGCACGAGACCGGTACAGCTGGAACAACGCCGGCGACACGTACGAGGACAAGAACGAGACGGGGCTCGATTGGGGCAATGCCATTGGGGCGCTGCGGTGGAACTACGTGTTCAACCCGCGCTTGTTCAGCAACACCACCCTCACCTACAGCAACTACCGGTTCCGCGTGAACAACGAGCAGGAGAGCATCCGCACGGTGAACGGTGCTACCTCGGAAGAGTTCTGGGGCATCACCTACCGATCAGGCATCGAGGACTGGAGCGTGCGCACGGACTTCAACTACATGCCGGTGCCGGAGCATTACATCAAATTCGGCGGCGGCGCCATTCTACACACCTTCACGCCAGGTGTGAGCCGCGCCGTGCAGGAAGGCGATCAGGCCAGCCAGGACACCACCTACGGTTCCGCGCCGACCAAGGCCCAGGAGTTCTTCGTTTACGCACAGGATGAGTTCGCCCTCGGTGGCAAGGTGAAAGTGAACGCAGGGCTGCATGGTTCCGGGTTCCTGGTGAACGGGACGACCTACCTCTCGCTTCAACCGCGCGTTTCAGGGCGCTACCTGTTGAACGAGCACTCGTCGGTGAAACTCTCCTACGCGAATATGGCGCAGTTCCTGCACCTGCTCACCAACGCGGGCATCGGGTTGCCTACGGATCTATGGGTACCACCCACCGACCGGGTGAAACCCCAGTTCGCGGACCAAGTGGCGGTGGGCTATACACGTTCGTTCAGCGCCACCTACATGGGCACTTTCGAGGCCTACTACAAGTACATGCGCAACCTGATCGAGTACAAGGATGGCGCCACCTTCCTCGCCACCGGCACCGACTGGCAGAATAACGTGGCCGTAGGCAACGGCTGGAGTTACGGCGGCGAATGGCTGCTGGAGAAGAAGGAAGGCAAGACCACAGGTTGGATCGGTTATACGCTTTCGTGGACACAGCGCGAATTCGAAGAACTCAACGAGGGCCGCGTGTTCCCGTACCGGTATGACCGCAGGCACGACGTTTCCGTGGCCCTCACCCACCACATCAACGAGCGCGTGGATGTAGGGCTGGTCTGGGTATATGGCACGGGTAGCGCGGTCACACTTCCCCTCGAGCGCTACCAGACCCTGGGCCAGCAGGACATCTTCTTCGGCCCATCGGAGGTGGACCACATCGAAGAGCGCAACAATTACCGCACACCGGCCTACCATCGGTTCGATCTGGGTGTGAACATGCACAAGAAAACGCGCTGGGGTGAGCGCACTTGGAGCCTCGGACTCTACAACGCGTACAGTCGTCAGAACCCGTTCTACCTGTACTTCTCGGTGGATGATGCGGGTCGTCCACGCCTCACCCAGATCAGCTTGTTCCCGATCGTCCCTTCGGCCACCTATAACTTCACGTTCTGATGGGCCCGCTCAACCATTCCAGACTATTTGTTGGTCTCCTCGTGCTGGCGCTGGCGGGCTCGGGTTGCCGCAAGTACATCGATTTCGAAGGCGAGGACATGCCACCGCGGCTGGTCCTGAACGGCATCGCCACGGCCGATTCGGTAGTGACCGTAGACCTCTCCAACAGCCGTGGGGTGATCGATCCGGCGCCCTTGGCGGCGATCACCGATGGACAGGTGAGGCTTCTCGATGACCAAGGCAACATCGTGGAGACGCTCGTGCATCAAGGCGATGGGCGATACCGCGGAAACACGAACATCCCGTCCGGATCCACGATCACCGTGCAAGCGGATGCACCGGGCTACGGCACGGCGAGCGCTTCGGACCGCGTGCCATTCGCGGTACCTGTACTCCAGTGGGATACGGCCACCGTGATCACATCGGGAGGTCAGGGCTTCGAATTCCCCACGCTGGAATTGGAATTCACCTTCGATGATCCCGGAGGTCAGGAGAACCACTACTTATTGGAAGGCCTCGTGGTGCAGAGCGATTCGATCATCTTCATTTGGGATGAGCAGCTCGGTGATTGGGTGTTGGACACGGTACCTGCGCTGAACCCGGTGTTCACGCCCATGAACTTCTCCTCCACGGACCAGGTGTTGATCGCAGGCACCGATGTGGGTGTCGGCGATACACGCACCTACTTCACCCGGGCGGTGCTGCGCGACGATCTCTTCAACGGAACCACGCGTACCATCGCCGTGAGGTTGGAGAATCTGATACGGCCGAGCCGTTTCGAACTACGGTGGGTGAGCATCTCGGAAACGGCGTACCGCTACTACCGGACACTGGAGCGTTACAACTATGCGCAAGGCGACCCCTTCGCGGAGCCAGTGCAGGTACACAGCAATGTGGAGGGCGGCCTGGGGATCTGGGGTGGCGCCAACGTGGCGCGGGTGACGATCGGGTTGTGAGGTTCGACCTCATTATGGCCGAGGCCATGCACCACTCCTAGTGCTTGAGCGGTCACTTGGCACCTGGCGTGGCGCAGGGCACCATGTCCTTCGCACCACTGCGGTGCGCCAACGAGCCCGAGCGCGCCTTTTTTCCATTGCCACAGGCGGGTGAGCGGAAGATCATCCACCGGATGCGGAGGTAGAGGTCGAGCGCGTTCACATCGCGTCTGCTCACGAAGGGCATGATGTGGTCGCTGCCCACCACGATCCCATGGAAACGCAGCATGAAGCCGATGGTGGGTTTCGCGATGTCGTACTCGTGTAGGACGATCGGAAGAGCCGCCTCAAGGTAGCGTGTTTCGAAACGTGGGGTGATGGCCAGCGCACCAGCTCGGCGCAACCGCAAGCTCGTGGGGGCGGCAACGTTCTGCACCGCTGCAAAGCCCACGTAGGCGAAGTCCTTGATCCGTTGATCGAACTGAAGCGAGACCGCCGTGGGAAGGCCCATGCGCATACCCTGCGTGCGAGTCCATGTGGTGGCCGTGGCGAGCAGGCTATCGATGCCATCCACGCCGCGGACGCGCATATCGCCATGATCGGGGATGCTAAGGGCGCCGGCATTGATGGTCCCCGCCTCGGCACCGCGGAAGCGGATACCCCCGAGGTCGACCAATGACAGACCGATGCGGTAACGATAGCGCATGGGTGTGCATCCGGCGCCGCCGCGGTGTGGCAGGTAGCCGTCCGCTTCGGAAAGAGTACGCTCATAGGTGATGCCCACGTCGGCGCCCCAGCCGTTGCCGGCGTTCATGGCGGGCAAGGCAAAGCCATAGCGGGCGGTCATCTCATGGATTTCGAGCCGGGCGGTATCGTGTACCGTATAGTCGAGCGCGGTGATCTGGAACGCCCCAGCGGCATGTCCCATCAAATACTTCAGCCCAACCCCGGCGCTGAGCAAACTGAACCCTTCGGCCTTGAGGATGTGGGCGTAGTTGAGACCGGCCTCGGTCCATGCTGCGCCCAAGGCCCGCATGCGGGTATCGCTGTAGCGTGTGCCATGCTGCGGTGCATAGTTGAGCCCTTCGTAGATGAAATTGCCCAGTTCCGGCGAAACCCCTGAAGCGCTCACGTGGGCGCGGGAGCGAACACCCAGGCCGATGGTTCCACGCCCAAGGGCCAGGGACACGGCAGGCCCGAGCACGGCGGCCGACACGGTGGCGCGGTGGGTGCGGGCCAGGTCCAACGAGCGCATCACCAAGCGGCCCTCACCCGCCGTGGCGAAGCCCGAACCGAACTCGCTCAGCAAGGGGTCTTGCCTACCGGTCCAAGCCACCAAGCTATTCCACGCGGAGACATCCACCCCGCCCAGGCGGATATCCATCCACGGCCATTGCCCGGCGGTGCGGGCCGGGTTTAGAAAGGCGATGTCCGTACCACCGAAGTTGCTGTGCAGCAGGCCGAAGCGCTCCTGGGCGATGACCGCCGTGTGGAGCAGCAGCAGACCGGAGAGGAGGCGTGCGCGCATGAGGCACCTTGTACGCCGGAACGGGGTTGAAGGTTGACGGACAGTTACAGAGGCAGAACGCATACATCACCGCCGTCACACTTCCCTGTTCAAAACTCGCCGAGTTACCAACACGGTCGGATGGCTTCGCCGCCTGTTCTTTGTGATCAAGAACCGTTGACCCAACGCTTAGCACGGTCGCGGAACACGCATCAAGAACCTTTGTGAGAACGCCTGCGCCGGGCCTCGGCGCGCAAAGCATGGCCAAGATCATCTCCATCGTGAACCAGAAAGGCGGCGTGGGTAAGACCACCACCGCCATCAACCTGGCCGCCAGCCTGGGCGTGCTGGAACGTCGCACCCTGCTGGTGGATGCCGACCCGCAGGCCAACGCCACCAGCGGTGTGGGTTTCGACCCCCGGACCGTGAAGGCGAGCATCTACGAGTGCATCATCAACAATGCGGCCCCTACGGATGTGATCGTGGGGACGGACAACCCGAACATGGACCTGATGCCGGGCCACATCGACCTGGTGGGTGCCGAGATCGAAATGATCGATATGCGCGACCGGGAGCAGCAGTTGAAGAACGTGCTGGAACAGGTGCGCGACCAGTACGACTTCATCATCATCGACTGCTCCCCTTCCCTGGGCCTGGTCACGGTGAACAGCCTCACCGCTAGCGACAGTGTGATCGTGCCGGTGCAGTGCGAATATTTCGCGTTGGAGGGGCTGGGCAAGTTGCTCAACACCATCAAGATCGTGCAGCAGCGCCTCAATCCCGAACTGGTCATCGAAGGCATGTTGCTCACCATGTACGATAGCCGCCTGCGCCTGGCCAACCAGGTGGTTGAAGAGGTGAAGACCCACTTCCAGCAGCTCGTGTTCGATACGGTGATCCACCGCAACGTGGCCCTGGGCGAAGCGCCGAGCCATGGACAGACGATCATCATGCACGACGCCACGAGCAAAGGCGCAGTGAACTACCTGAACCTGGCGCGCGAGATCCTGCAGAAGAACAGCCTTACCCGGATCCCCGATAGTGAGCGCACCATCGCCGTTGAAGCAGAACAATGACCACGAAAAAGAAAGGCCTGGGCCGCGGATTGAGCGCCCTACTGGACGATCCGGCAACGGACATCACCACCTCGTCCGGTAACGACCAGCCGGCTCCGAGCAGCGGTCCATTGCCCACACGTGCGTCAAGCCCGATCGGCATGGTGCCCATCGCGCAGATCGAGGCAAACCCCTTCCAGCCGCGCACCCACTTCAGTGAAGAGGCGCTGCTGGAATTGTCGCAGAGCATCAAGGAACTGGGCGTGATCCAACCGGTGACCCTGCGCAAGATGGGTTACGACCGCTACCAGCTCATCAGCGGTGAGCGGCGGTTCCGCGCCTCGCAATTGGCGGGGCTGGAGGAAGTGCCGGCCTATGTGCGCATCGCCAACGACGAGGCCATGTTGGAGATGGCGCTCGTGGAGAACATCCAACGCGAGGAGCTCGACGCCATCGAGGTGGCCATCAGCTTCCAACGGTTGGTGGATGAAGTGAAACTGACCCAGGAGCAGCTGAGCGAAAAGGTGGGCAAGGACCGCACCACCGTCACGAACTACCTACGCCTGTTGCGGTTGCCGCCGGAGATCCAATTGGGTCTGCGCCAGCGGGCCATCGGCATGGGCCATGCGCGCGCGCTGATCGCCATCGCCGACCCCGCCAAGCAGGTGGAGCTGTACCAACGCATCGTGGCCAGCCAGTTGAGCGTGCGCCAGGTGGAGGAGCTCGCCCGTGCTGCCGCCATGAAGGGTCCGCGCGGGGCTTCTTCGGGAAGTCCGGTGCGCCCCAACAAGGACCTGAGCAAATTGCTCGCCCAGCATTTCGGCACCCGCGTGGTGGTGAAGCAGAACACGGAAGGCAAAGGCCGCATCGAGATCCCGTTCAAGAACGAGGATGAACTGCGGAAGATCCTGGCCGTGATCCGGGATTGAGCTCTGAGTTGTTGCCAGAGTTGAGCTTCAGTGCTGTCGTTTTTCGGTCCGAGCCGTTGTTCGAGGTATCACGGCCCGAAGCTTGCCATCTTTGTCCCCATGCGGGCTTCGTTCACCTCACTCCTCTTCGCCGTGGGCGTGGTCTGCGCGGCCCAGGTGGAGGTGGTGCCGAGCACGCCTGTCGTGGACAGTGCCGCGGTGCGCGACCCGTTGATCATCGGCGGTAGCGAGCTGATCGAGGCGACCGCGGCCAACACCGCACCGAAAGACAGTTCGGATTGGCGCCAGCGGCATTCGCCAGGTAGGGCAACGCTCTTCAGCGCGGTGCTCCCCGGCGCAGGTCAGCTTTATAACCGGAAGTATTGGAAGGCGCCGCTCGTTTGGGGTGCACTGGGCACCAGCCTGTATTTCGTTCAGCGCAATGGCAAGGAGTTCCGTCGCTACAAGGATGCTTACATCGCGGTCACCGATGGTGATCCCAGCACTTCGGACGAATTCAACGGGCGGGTGAGCGCCCAACAATTGCTCGACGTAACGGACACCTACCGCAAGTGGCGCGACATGAGCTACATCGCCGTGGGGCTGATCTATGTGCTCAACATCGTGGATGCCAGCGTGGACGCCAATTTCGTGCGGTTCGATGTGAGCCGCGATCTGACGTTGAACGCGTCGCCCTCGTGGGAACTGGCTTCCCGCGGAGCCTTGGGCTTGTCATTGAGCCTGTCGGTCCGGTAGGCGTAGAAATGAAGAAGCGCTGGTGTGGACCAGCCACACCAGCGCTTCTTTTCCTTGGTCACTCCTGCGCGAAAGTGCGCGTCTTCAGTCCTTCACGACTTGCACGGCAGTGCGCATGTCTCCTTGCATCAACACCACTTGGTAAGCGCCGCTGGCAAGACCACGTAGATCAAGCACCTGTGTATGGTCGCCTGCTTGGAGCGTGCTGTTGGAAGTGAAGGTGCGCACGATCCTTCCTTGAACGTCGGTCAAGAGGAGCGAGATCGCTGCGGGCTGTGCCACGGTGAAGGTGAACCTAGCCTCATCGGTCAACGGGTTCGGGTAGACCAAGGTGGTCGAAGGGTCAAGGTCCAGATCGGTCAGGCCCACGGTCAATTCATTCAACAAGCGGGTCACGGCGAAAGCACGCACCAGGTTAACGGAACCATCACCACCGACCAGGACCTTGCCATCGGGCTGCAAGGCCAGGCTCGAGAAATACACCGGACCATTGGGGCTCGTGAAGGATTGGAACGTGCCATCAGCTTGGCCGTTCGCAAGCCGACGCTCCACTTGCCACAAGGCATCGTTGGTCGTGTAGCCCACCAGGATGCGGCCATCGGGTTGCGCAAGCACGCGGATCACCTGATCGGGATCGATGAAGTCTCCACTGACCATACTACCGCTGGTGCCCAAACCTGTACCTGGCTGTCCTGTGCTGGTGAACCGATGGATCTCGTACGGGTCGGTGTTCACGCCGAGCAGGACGGTACCCGTCGCTTCCAAAGCTATGGACGTGGAATACGCATACCCCGCTTCGGTATTGGCGATCACAAGGCCTTGATCACCGAACGCCGTGTTGATGTTCCCGTTCGGAAGAAAGCCCATGATGTACGGTGCATCTGTATCGGTGAAGGTCATGCCCGAGACCAGGACGTTGCCACTTGCGGTGACCACCAGCTGATCCACATCCGTGAATGTTCCCAGCGTGCTGAAAGCGAGTCCATCGGAGCCGAAACCGGCCGCATCCAGGGCACCGTTGGCGAGGTATTGGGCGAGCACCAGCTCACTGGTCCCTCCATCGAAGAAACTACCTGCGACGATGATCTTCCCGTTGGGCAGGATGCTCACGTCGAACGCTCCTTCGCTGCCGTTGGGAACATCGGTCAACACCACGCCGTTATCGCCAAAGGTCTCGTCCAGCGCGCCAGTGGCATCAATACGCATGAGTTCGATGCTCGCGTCGGTATCATCGCCTGTGGGGAAGGAGTAGCCCGCCAGAATGAACTTGCCATCGGCTTGGAGTGCCGCCGCTTTGGAGAAATGCTCCCGACCTGGTGCACCGAAGAACCCTTGGTCGACCAGGATACCATCTGTATCGAACTCAGAGAATGCCATGTTCTGTACCGTAGGCTCCAGTTCGACACGACTTCCAATGATGACGATGTTTCCGTTAGGGCGTACGAACAGATCACTGGAAAAGAGGTAGTCGTCGCCGTTACCGAAAACGACCGTACCATCGCCGGCGAAGCCATTGTCCGGTGCTCCAGGTTGGGAAAAAGCGGCCAGGCCGATGAATGAAGCGCTGATCAACGAGAGTGTACGTCTAAGCATGGGTTGCGTGTTGGTTGCGTTCAAACCTAGCCGGACCGCGAAGGCGCCGACTCGGAACGAATGTTCCGATCGGGCTGAATGGGCGTTCACGCTACAGCGACGCGCGGTGCACGTGGCAAGAACAAAAGTTACTTTGCGCTCGAACGGAACGGATCGACCATGCGCATCGCACTCTACGGATCAGGACGGATGGGCAAAGCCATCGCGGCCATCGCCGAACAACGCGGTCATACCATCGGTTTGGTGGTCGATTCGCGCAACGCGGGCACGGCGCCGACCGGCTGCGATGTGGCCATCGAATTCAGCCGACCCGAGCATGCCATGGACAACATGCGACTTTGCCTCGCCCACAACGTTCCGGTAGTGGTCGGCACCACAGGTTGGTACGACGAACTCGGTTCAGTGAAGGCCCTGGTGGGTCGATCGGAAAGCAGCCTTTTGTGGGCTAGCAACTTCAGCATCGGGGTCAACCTCTTCTTTCGTTTGAACCGTATGCTCGCCGGTCTGATGGACCGCCAGCCGGATTATCGGGTCCACATCGACGAGATCCATCACATCCACAAATTGGACGCGCCCAGCGGCACGGCCATCACCTTGGCGCGCGATATCGACCTGAAAGCCCAACGGTATTCGGGCTATGAACTCCATGAGGTCAAGCAGGCGAAGGAGGCCGCCCCTACTCCTGCCCCTGTTCCTACTCCTGCCCCCTCTCCAGTTCCCATCATCAGCGAGCGTATCGGCGAGGTGACCGGGAAACATTCCGTGACCTGGACCAGCGCCAACGACCGCATCGTGATCACGCACGAAGCCTTCGACCGCACCGGCTGCGCTACGGGAGCTGTAGTGGCGGCCGAGTGGCTCAAGGGGCGCAAAGGCCTCTTCACCATGGACGACGTCCTGGACTCCTTGTGAGCCTTACTTAGCGCCAGGTGCTGCACGGGCCCCTGCTCCTGTGCCTGCTCCTATGCCTGCACCTGAACTTGCTCCTCGCCCTGCACCTGGACCCGTCATCCCTCCTAACGGCCACTGGTACAGGCGTTCACAGCATTTCACGATCGGCCGACCGTCCAAGTCAGCACTAGTTCGCACCTTCGCTGTCCGCTGTCCGCCGACCGCGAACCTTGCCCATGATCCCGTACCTCTTCCTGTTCGCCTATATCGCCGTGGTCTTCGCCAGTCTTTGGAAGCTTTTCCAAAAGGCCGGTAAACCCGCTTGGGCCGGTTTCGTACCGGGCTATAACATCCTGGTCTGGCTCAAGATCAGTGGCAAACCGTGGTGGTGGATCTTCCTGTTCCTCGTACCGGGTGTCAACCTGCTCATGTTCATCATCATGAACGTGAACACGAGCATCATCCTAGGCCAGCGCGAAGTGAAGGATCATGTGATCATGACCTTCCTGCCGTGGGTGAAATTGCCCCAGACCATCTTCGCCAACACCACCTACGTGGGCCCGATCCCGGTGTCGGAACGCAAACGCGGCTTGTTGGGTCAGTGGGGCGACGCCATCCTCTTCGCCGTGATCGTGGCCACGGTCTTCCGCACCTTCACCTTCGAGGCCTTCACCATTCCCACGCCTTCCATGGAGAAGAGCCTGCTGGTGGGCGACTACCTCTTCGTGAGCAAGTTGAGCTATGGCCCGCGCATGCCCATGACGCCGGTGACCTTCCCCTTCACCCACCACACCATGCCCTTCACGGCGAGCACGCCTTCGTTCGTGAACTGGTTCAGCCAGCCCTACCGCCGCCTGCCGGGTTTCGGATCACCCGAACGCGGCGATGCGGTGGTGTTCAACTTCCCCGAGGGCGATACGGTGGTGGCGAACTTCCAGAACCAGAGCTACTACCAGCTGGTGCGGAACTACGGGCGCAAGAAGATCCACGACCCCAACTTCCGCATGCTGAACATGGTGGACGGCCAGGTGCGGCAAGTGCCCACCGGTGGTATCCTCGTTCGTCCCCTGGACAAGAAGGAGAACTACATCAAACGGTGCGTGGCCGTTGCGGGTGATTCCTTGGAAGTGCGCCATGGCACCGTGT
>DAOORM010000025.1:0-12962 GCA_035389265.1 Flavobacteriales bacterium
GCAAGATCAAGGAGTACCGCTGCAACTGTAAGATCACCTTCGAACTGGAGTGATCCCGGGGGCAGTGTACCGTTCCAAGGAAGGGGCTTTCGGCCCCTTCTTTTTTTCGGGGCGCTTTGCGCTATTTTAAACCACGGATGGACACGGATGCACACGGATGAGAACCAAGACATTGGTGTGAGCGCCTTTCGGCGCCTGGCTGAACCACGGATGGACACGGATGAGATCCATCACATCGATGTGATCGCCGTTCGACGCCTTTTTTAACCACGGATGCACACCGATGCACACGGATCTTGAACGCATCGTGAAGGGTGTAGATACCAACCAGGTGCAACGCTTTCGATGGATGAACACGGATGTGGCGATCATAAAGCCGAGCTAATAGGGCAGTCATATCGCTTTCCAAAAGGGTACGCCACAAGTCCCGGCATGTTGCCTTTATCCGTGTCCATCCGTGTCCATCCGTGGTTCATGCATTCTTCCGATCCCTACCAACGCACGCCCTACTTTTGAAGCCACCATTATGAGCTCCATCACCGACTTCCAGTCCAGTATCACCGCGGGCAACACCTTCAAGGGCGACAGCATCCTTTTGGGCGGCGCACTGCTCAACGGCGAAGTGCCTGCGGGCTGCCAGGTGCGTGTGCCCCTGCGCACCATGAACCGCCACGGCCTCATCTGCGGTGCCACTGGTAGCGGCAAGACGAAGACCCTCCAGATCCTGGCCGAACAACTCTCGCTCAAAGGCGTGCCCTCGCTGCTCATGGACGTGAAGGGCGACCTCAGCGGCATCGCCTCGCCCGGTACCAGCAATGAGAAGATCGAAGCGCGCCACGCCAAGGTGGGCGAGGCCTTCACCCCACTAGGCGCCCCGGTGGAACTGCTCAGTCTCAGTAAGGAACCCGGCGCCCGCCTGCGTGCCACCGTCAGCGAGTTCGGTCCGGTGCTCCTTGGGCGCATCCTGGAACTGAACGACACCCAACAGAGCGTGCTCGCCTTGGTGTTCAAGTACTGCGACGACAACCACCTGCCTCTGCTGGACCTGAAGGACCTGCGGCGCGTGCTGCAGTTCGTCACCGACGAAGGCAAGGAGGCCATCCGCAAGCAGTACGGCTCGGTGAGCGGTGCCACGGTGAACATCATCCTGCGCAAGCTCATCGAAATAGAGCAGCAGGGTGCCGAGGAGTTCTTCGGCGAACGCTCCTTCGATGTGAACGACCTGCTCGCCACGCGCGACGGCAAGGGCGTGGTACACATCGTGCGCCTCACCGACATCCAGGACAAGCCGCGGCTCTTCAGCACCTTCATGCTCTGCCTGCTGGCCGAGATCTACAGCACGCTGCCTGAAGTGGGCGACCCGGAGAAGCCCAAGTTGGCGATCTTCATCGACGAGGCCCACCTCATCTTCAGCACTGCCTCGAAGGCACTGCTGGAACAGATCGAGACCATCATCAAACTGATCCGCTCGAAAGGGGTGGGGGTGTACTTCTGCACCCAGGACCCCAGCGACGTGCCCGAAGGCGTGCTCGGCCAGCTCGGCCTCAAGGTGCAGCACGCGTTGCGTGCCTTCACTGCCAAGGACCGAACCACCATCAAGAAGACCGCGCAGAACTATCCCATAACGCCCTTCTACAACGTGGAGGAGCTGATCACCTCCCTGGGCATCGGTGAGGCGCTTGTCACCGCGCTCAGCGAGAAGGGCACACCCACGCCGCTGGCCCACACCTTGCTGCGCGCCCCCGCCAGCCGCATGGACATCCTGAGCCAGTTGGAGATCGATGGGCTGATCGCGCGCTCCGAACTGGTGCGGAAGTACAACGAGGAGATCGACCGCGAGAGCGCCTTCGAACTGCTGGAGCAGCGCATGAATGACACCGAGGAGGCAGCCGAACCTGCCGCGCCAACGCCCGCACCGCGCAAAGAGACCACCAAGCCCGCTGCCAAGGAGGTGAGCACCTTGGAGAAGATGTCCAAGAACACCATGGTGCGTCAGGTGGGCAATACTGTTATCCGCGAACTGGCCCGCGGGCTGCTCGGAGTGCTGGGGCTGAAGTCCACCACCCGCCGCCGCCGATGAGGACCGCCTGGCCCGCGCTGGCGCTGCTGTTGGGTTGTGGCGCACCACCGAGCATCGGACCTGGTGCTGAGGCCGCTGCACCGGCTACACCCCTGGGCGACATGCAGGGTGCGCATGTGGTGTTCTACAACGTGGAGAACCTCTTCGACACGCACGACGATCCCGCCACCAACGACGCGGACTTCCTGCCCGGCAGTGAGCAGCAATGGACAGACGAGCGCTACCGCCACAAACTGGAGCAGCTGTCCAAGGCCATTGCATGGGCAGGAGAGGGGGCACCCCTGCTGATCGGCCTGGCCGAGGTGGAGAACGCCGCGGTGGTGAAGGACCTCGCCCGCACCGGCGCCCTTGCCGATGCGCCCTACACAGTGGTCCACCACGATTCGCCCGATGAGCGCGGCATCGACGTGGCCCTGCTGGTGGACCGCGACCGTGCCCGGGTGCGCAGCGAAGAAGCCCTCACCGTGGACCTGCCCGGCGACGCCACCCGCGATGTGCTCTACGCCGCATTGGACGTGGACGGCCCGCAGGACCTGCACGTCTTCGTGGCCCATTGGCCCAGCCGCCGCGAAGGCCAGCGCGAAAGCGAACCCAAGCGCATGGCCGCCGCCCGGGTGATCCGCGACCGGGTGGACGCGCTGCTAGAGAAGGACCCGGCCGCCCAGATCCTGATCATGGGCGACCTCAATGACCATCCCACCGACCGCAGCGTGCAGGAGGGCCTCGGTGCCGTGTGCGATCCTGCAGCCGATGCCGACCTCTACGCCCTGATGTGTATGGACCGCTTGCCCGGCGAAGGCAGCCACCAGTTCAACGGGGAGTGGGCCTACCTGGACCAGTTCATCGTCAGCAAGGCCTTGCTGGACCGCACCCTCGCCGCCCGCGCCGTGGCCGACCAGCGCCTGCTCTTCCGCCACCCCAAGTTCGGTCCCTCACCCGACAAGACCTACAGCGGCGGCCGCTACAAGGGCGGCTTCAGCGATCATTTGCCGGTGGTTTTGCGGTTGAAGTGAACTGATCTGGTCCTTTCTGGATCTTGAAGCCTGCCACTTCGGCGATCACTGAACCAGCGCCCCCAACAACACCGAAGCCCCATCACAACGTGGCGGGGCTTCGGCACTAGGAGAGGCCTATCCTCAGCGTCTATTCAAGTACACCATCACATAGTACAGCAGCGTGCCGATGGAGCCGATGGCGGCCACCACGTAGGTGCGGGCGGCCCACTTGAGGGCGTCGGCGCTCATCGCGTGTTCGCTGTTGGTGACGATGCCGCGATTGGTCATCCAGGCCAAGGCCCGGTTGCTGGCGTCGTATTCCACGGGCAGGGTCACCAGGCTGAAGAGTGTAGTGAGCGCGAAGAGGGCGATCCCGATGAGCAGGAGTTGCGGGAAGGTGTTGATGAGCAGGATGCCGCCCAGCAGCACCCACTGCAGCCAGTGGGATACGAAGCTGACCGCGGGCACCAGCTTGCTACGCATCTCCAGCCAGCTGTAGGCAGTGGCGTGCTGCACGGCGTGGCCCACCTCGTGCGCAGCTACGGCGGCCGAGGCGGCGTTGCGGGCGTGGTACACCGGCTCGCTCAGGTTCACCGTGCGGTTGGCGGGGTTGTAGTGGTCGGTCAACTGGCCGGGTACGCTGATCACTTTCACGTTGGTGATGCCGTGGTCCGCCAGCATGCGTTCCGCGATCTCACGTCCGCTCATGCCGTTCTGTAAGGGCGTGCGGGAATACTTCTCGAAGCGCTTCTTCAACTGGTTGCTCACCAGCCAGCTCACCAGCATGATGAGGCCTGCGATCACATAGGATCCTAACATGGTCTATTCAGGTTGTTGTGGTGTACCCTCCTACAAACGGTCTGCCGTTCCCTGGGTTCGGACAGAAAGGCAGCAGGGGACCGAAGTCCCCTGCTGTTGCGGTATCGAAGTCGTTGGTTATTCACCGGCCGCCTCGGCCTTCTTGATCTCCTGGTCCAGGATCTCGTCGAGCACCTTCAGTTCCTGTTCGCTCATCTTGGCCTCGGTGCGGGCCTGCTTCTTCATGTAGCGGAACATGGCGTTCTTCTTGATCTCGTAAGCCACGTAGACGGTGTAGTCCTTGGTGGTCTCGTTGAAGTAGGTCTCCTCGCCGATCTTGCGCAGGTCGGCCAGTTCGGTATTCATCACCTCGCGGATGAGGCTCTGGAACTTGTCGGCCACATCGGCTGCGTTGGCGTTCTCGGTCTGGCCGAGGTACTGGTCCGTGACGGCGCGGATGTTGGTACCGGCCTGTGCGGCCACCTGGTTCTTGGCCTCGATG
Source organism: Flavobacteriales bacterium (assembly GCA_035389265.1). Lineage (GTDB taxonomy): Bacteria > Bacteroidota > Bacteroidia > Flavobacteriales_F > PHOS-HE28 > PHOS-HE28. The sequence continues at coordinate 4,376 of DAOORM010000025.1, forward strand.
TCGGCCTTGCCGCGGGCGATGTTCTGTTTCACGCTCACGCCCTGTCCGGTACCCCGGAACCAGGCCGCATTGCTCTCGTACTTGTTGCCGCTGAAAGGCTGGTCGACCTTGGTGCCAGCGGGTGAGCTTTTGCTCTTGCAGGCGGGGAGGCTCACGCTCAGGGCTAGGGCAGCAGCGGCGATCAGGAGCGGGGACGTGCGAAGGATCATCAGGTGGTTGGTTCGGTTGTGAGGGACAAAGAAAACACCGTGCCAGCTTTGAGGGAAGTGAGGGGAAGCAAACCACGGATGCACACGGATACTCACGGATCCAGATGGCTAGGCGTGCGGTGTAGGTAATACCATGGATGAACACGGAGTTTGAATTGGACGGGGGGATTCATCCGTGTCGATCCGTGGTTGAGTGTATTTCCATTGCCCCAGTGACGGACCGTTGACGGAAGCGGAGCGGGGGCGCTTGCTTTCCTCGCAAGCGGTTGCATCTTTCGGGCAAATTCACCGGACATGAGAGCATTGAAGACCATACTGATCATCCTGCTGGCCTTGCTGGGCTTGCTGGTCATCCTAGGCCTGATGGGGCCGAAGACCTACCGCGTGGAGCGTTCCACCGTGGTCGGGGCGCCGCCCAATGTGGTGTACGACTACGTGAGCCATCTGGCGAGCATGAAGGAATGGGGGCCATGGCAAGCCATGGACAAGGACCAAGTGCAGAGCATTGAGGGCACGGATGGCACCGTGGGGGCCGTCTGGAAGTGGGAAGGCGATACGGTAGGGACCGGTATGCAGACGCTGACGGCGTTGGAACCGAACAAGAGTGTGCGTGCGGAGCTCAAGTTCGTGGAACCCATGGAATCGGTGAGCACCGCCACCTACGACCTGGAGGAGCGCGGCGATTCAACCCGCTTGACGTGGGGCATGGAAGGGGAGAACAACTTCATGGGCCGCATCATGGGGGTGTTCATGGATATGGACAAGATGCTTGGTCCCGACTTCGAGAAAGGCTTATCCAACCTGAAGGTGCTGGCCGAGAAGCGCCATGCGGATGACCGGTCCGAGCTGGCCGCCAATACCGTGAACGGTTACCGCATCGAGACCGTGGAGAACCCGGAGATGGTCTACATCGGCACCCGGAACAAGAAGTTGAATTGGAACGACATGACCGCCTTCTTCGGTGACCGGTTCCCTGCAGCAGGTGCCGCCATCGGAGCAGCCAAACTGAACATGGCCGGTGCGCCAAGCGCGGTGTACTGGGAATGGAACGAAAAGGACCAGACCGCTGATCTGATGGCGGCCATGCCGGTGCAAGGCGATGCCTCCACCAAGGTGGCCGGCTTCGAGACCCATGTGATCCCCAGCGGCAAGATGCTGAAGATCGCCTACTACGGTGCCTATGATGGCAGCATGAACGCCCACGTGGCCATGGACCAGTACATCACCGACAAGGGCCTGACCCATTACGGCAATGTGATCGAGGAGTACGTGACCGATCCGATGGCCGAGCCGGATACGGCCAAGTGGCTCACCAACATCCTGTACATGGTGAAGTAGGCGTTGGCGCCCCGTCATTGGTTGAGCCCCGGCCTAGGTCGGGACTTTTCCATGAATGATCGTGGATGCTCCGTGGTGATAGGCCACCGCCAGCGCTTGGTTCGACCCGATCTTCGGTCGCCCATGATCACCTTGTCCATTGCGCCTTTCCACTTGCTGTTCCGTGAACCTTTCGGCACCGCCCACGGGCTGCGTAAAGGGACCGACTCCGTCTTTGTACGGCTGGAGCGCGACGGTTTGCTCGGCCATGGTGAGGCCACCTTGCCACCGTATGTGAAAGAGACACAAGCTTCTGTGGTCCAATTACTTGGTTCGCCCGAGTTGAAGAACGTATTTATCCGGGAAGGCGTAGGATTGGCGGAGTTGCTTGATTCGGATCCGTGGCGGGCGTCGCCGGGTGCCCGGGCGGCGGTGCAATGCGCATACAATGAGCTGTTGATCAAAGGATCGAATGCTATTCATTCAAGTGATCCCGATGATCCTCGAACCGCCCGGTGCATGGTCACCTTGGGCTCGGGTGAGCCTGCGGCGTATGCCTCGCGCATCGCCGCCTTGCCGGCCGGCTTTCCGGTCCTGAAAGTGAAACTGGGCGGACCGTTCGACCTGGCGATCCTGCGCGAGGTCTGTGATCATGATGAAAGGCCGCTTTTGCTGGATGCGAACCAAGGCTGGCGTAGTGTGGACCAAGCCTTGTTGGCCTTGGACGCTGCTGGTGCCGGCCGGGTGATCGCATTGGAACAGCCGTTCCCGAAGGACCGTTGGGACCTGCACGCGGCCTTGGGGAAGCGGACGAAGGCTTTGGTGATCGCCGATGAGAGCATTCAAGGCCCGGATGATCTGGAACGAGCGCCTGGGGTGTTCGGCGGGGTGAACCTGAAGCTGATGAAGTGCGGTGGGTTGGATGTCGCCAGGTCCATGGCCGAACGTGCCCGGGAACTCGGCATGCAGGTGATGCTGGGCAGCATGAGCGAAAGCAGTTTGGGCTGCGCCGCGATGCTGTCGTTGGCTGGCCTTGCCGATCTGCTGGACCTGGATGGACCTTGGCTGTTGAGCAATGATCCGTTCGAAGGAATGGAGTTGTGTGAGGGGCAGTTACGGACCACAGTGACCGGCGCTGGATACGGAGTCCAGGAACGGATGCCCCGCCTCTTGGAATGGTATCCTATCGGCGCATAATTTATATTATGTTAAGTTGTATTCTGCTGGACCCTAGCCCATTGTTGTCGAACCCAACAGCATTCACTGGCCACATGTGAACACCGGTCAGGGTGATCCTTCCTGTGGAAAGCAGCCCTTCCGACCCGCTTCCAACGCAAAGAGCCGGACGCGAACGCCCGGCTCTTCCTCGTCTGTTGTTATCTGGACCTACTTACCCTGCTTGGCCTTGATGGCCTCGTACTTCGCCTGATCGCCCGTCTTCGCGTACAGCTTCATCAGTTGTTGCATGGTCTGGGCATCCTTGGCGTCCATTTCGTGGGCCTTTTCGAAGTATGGCACTGCCTTCAAGTAGATATCGTCGGCCACCTTCTTGCACTTCATGTACTCGGTATCGCTCTTGATGGCGTTACACTTCTCGTACTCGAAGGCCGCGCGGTTGTTGTAGAGCACGCCGATGTTGAAGTAGGCGTCGAAGTACGTCGGGTCCTTCTCGATGCTGGATTTGTACGCCTGTTCCGCCTTGTCGTACCAGGTGTTCATGGCCACCTCGTCCTTGGCGTCGGTGGCCGCGCTTGCCTTCTTATCGAACAGACTGCCCTGCACGGAGTAGAGCACGGCATTGTTCGGGTCCTTTTCAATGGCGAGAGCAACACTTCCTTCAGCCTCTTCCGAACGGTCCGCGGCCAGCAAGTAGCTCATCTCGTCCAGGATCAGGTCCTTGTTGTCCGGGAACTTGGTCCGGCCTTCCTTCACCGTCGCAATCGCACCGTTGAGGTCATCGCTCTTGCGCTGCAGGCCTGATATGTAGCGGTAGATCTCCGGCTTGTTATAGCCCACATCAAGGGCCTCCCGATAGCGCTTGATCGCACCTTGGGCGTCTCCCTTGGATTCGTAGGCCAAAGCGGAATTGAAGATGGCATTGGTATCCACTTGCCCGAACGCCTTGGCGATGCGCTCGCTCATCCCATAGCGGGCGATGGCCTCATCGTAGTTCTTGGCTGTGAAGGCATCGTTCCCCGCGTTCAAGGACTGGCCTTGAAGGGCCCCGAGCGCTTTCACGTTCTCCACCTTGTAGCTACCCTTGGTGTCCAGTTCGTTGGCTTTCAGGTAGCTCTCCACCGCCAGGTCCAAAGCATTGGGGAATTTGGCCTTCATCGCGGCATCCTCACCCAGGGCGATCAGCCGGTAGATGTCAGCCCGGTACCGCCAGGCCTTTTCCGTGGCACCGGTCTTGGGGTCCAGCACCGCCGGCTCGATGAATTCCACGGCCTTGTCCAGCTTGCCGTCGTTCATGTAGTTGTATGCACTGACCACGTTCACGTTCTGAGCGAGCGCGCCCAGTGTGGAGCCAGCGAGTACAAGGGTCAAAAGGGTCTTCATGGGTAAACGTTCAGTAGATGGAGTTATTCCTCCGGGGTGCTATTATCAACTTCGGTGCCATTCGCTTCAGGTCCGCCATCGGCAGTGCCATCCGGGGCTTCACCGCTTTCGGTGCCCTCCTCTTCACGCAAAGCGCCATCCACCTTGGCAACGGCCGCGATCTGATCGTTCTTGCGCAGCTCGATCAAGCGAACGCCCTGCGTGGCACGACCCAGTACACGCATCTCGTCCAAGCCCATGCGAATGGTCATCCCGCTGCGGTTGATGATCATCAATTGGTCATCGTCCTTCACGTCCTTGATGGCGATCAGGTTGCCGGTCTTGTCCGTGACCTGCAGGGTCTTCACCCCTTTGCCTCCACGGTTCACCATGCGATAGGCGTATTCACCTGCTTCGTCCATGATGGCGGATCGCTTGCCATAGCCTTTCTCACTCACCACAAGCACTTGACGGGTGGAAAGTTCGGCGCTATCCACTGCGATCATGCCGATGACCTCGTTGGTCTCGGAACCGCCGCTCAGGTTCATTCCGCGCACACCGCTGGCGTTGCGGCCCATCGGGCGCACATCCTGTTCGTTGAAGTGCACCGCACGACCATCGCTGCTGGCCAGGATGATGTGGCTCTTGCCCGTGGTCAATTTGGCCTCCAACAGTTCATCGTTCTCGCGGATGTTCACCGCGATGATCCCATTGCTCCTTGGTCGACTGTACGCTTCCAAGGTGGTCTTCTTGATCACGCCCTTCTTGGTGCACAGCACCACGAAGTGGTTGTTGAGGTACTCCTCGCTCTTCAGGTCCGTGACGTTCAGGTAGGCTACCACCTTGTCGTCACCTTCGATCTGCACCAGGTTCTGGATCGCGCGGCCCTTGCTCTGGCGCGTGCCCTCCGGAATATCGTAGACGCGCATCCAATAACACCGGCCTTTCTGGGTGAAGATGAGCAGGTAGTTGTGGTTGGTGGCCACGAATAGGTGCTCCAGGAAGTCCTCGTCGCGGGTGGTGCTACCCTTGCTTCCCACGCCACCTCGGCCTTGGGTGCGGAACTCGCTGAGGCTGGTGCGCTTGATGTAGCCCAGGTGACTGATGGTGACCACCACGGCATCGTCGGCGATCAGGTCCTCCATACGCATGTCGCCACTGGAGGTGACGATCTGTGTGCGGCGCTTGTCCCCATACTTCTCCTTGATCTCCAAGGTCTCGTCCTTAACGATCTGCATCCGCAATCCTTCATCGGCGAGCACGGAACGCAGGTAGTCGATGAGCTTCATGAGATCGGCGTACTCCTCCTTGATCTTGTCGCGCTCGAGTCCGGTGAGGCGCTGCAAACGCATGTCCAGGATGGCCCTGGCCTGGATCTCGCTCAAACCGAAGGAGGACATGAGCCCTTCGCGAGCGATGTCGGGTGTCTGGCTGGCACGGATCAGCGCGATCACAGCATCCAGGTGGTCCAATGCGATGAGCAGACCTTCGAGGATGTGTGCCCGCTCTTCGGCCTTACGCAGGTCGAATCGCGTGCGCCGGATGATGACATCCAACCGGTGTTCCACGAAATGCGCGATCATGGCCTTCAGGCCGAGCAACATGGGGCGCCCCCCGACCAGCGCGATGTTGTTGAAGCTGAAGCTGGTCTGTAACGAACTGTACTTGAACAACTGATTGAGCACCACGGTGCCCATGGCCTCACGCTTCACCTCATAGGCGATCCGGATGCCGGTGCGATCGCTGTAATCGTTGACATCGCTGATGCCTTCGATCCGCTTATCGTTCACCAGGTCGGCGACCCCCTTCACCAACTGCACGGCCTTATTGGTCTGGAACGGGATCTCGGTACAGATGATCGTCTCGCGGCCGGTGCGATCATCCTCCTCGATGTGGCAAGCGGCCCGAAGGACCAACTTCCCCCGGCCTGTCTCGTAGGCTTCGCGGATGCCTTCCACACCATGGATCACACCACCGGTCGGGAAGTCCGGACCCTTGATGTGCTGCATCAGGCCATCCACATCGATGTCCTTGTTCTCGATGTACGCGGCGATCCCGTCGCACACCTCGCTGAGGTTGTGCGGAGGCATGTTGGTGGCCATTCCTACCGCGATCCCCGCCGCGCCATTCACGAGCAGGTTGGGGATCTTCGTCGGCATCACGCTGGGTTCCTCCAGCGTATCGTCGAAGTTCGGACGCATGTCCACGGTCTCCTTGTCCAGGTCCGCGAGCACCTCCTCGGCGATCTTCTTCAACCTGGCCTCGGTGTATCGCATGGCCGCAGGGCTATCGCCGTCGATGCTTCCGAAGTTACCCTGGCCATCCACCAAGGGGTACCGTAGGCTCCATTCCTGGGCCATACGCACCATGGCGTCATATACGCTGCCGTCACCGTGCGGGTGGTACTTGCCGAGCACTTCCCCCACGATACGTGCGCTCTTCTTGTGGGCCCTATTGCTCAATACGCCAAGGTCCTGCATGCCGAAAAGCACGCGGCGGTGTACCGGCTTCAATCCGTCGCGCACGTCGGGCAGGGCCCGGCTCACGATCACCGACATCGAATAATCGATGTAGGCGGTGCGCATTTCGTTCTCGATGTTGATCGGAATGATCTTCTCTCCTTCTGCCATGGCTGTCAATTCGTCACTGGCCCGGTCCTTGATGGATAGGCCCCCGAAAGGGAGCCCGAAAGTAGTCCGATCACCCCCACCGGTCGACCCACAACTTATTCACAGTCCCACACGGGGCTGTGGATAAAAGCAAAGGTCGGGAACAGGGGCGCCGTTCAGGCGTTGAATAGCTTGCCGCCGCTGTTCGGTCGGCTAATTTCGCACTGGTCACCCGGTCTTCTCGAACAGATCATCAAGAACCTCACGATCCAGCATGGACGCCAAATTCTCACCCAGGGTCCGCGACGTCATCACCTTCAGCCGTGAAGAAGCGTTGCGCTTGGGACACAACTACATCGGCATCGAGCATATCCTGTTGGGCCTGATCCGCGAAGGCGAGGGCAACGCAGTGAAGATCCTGCATCGCTTGGAAGTGGACCTGGACCACCTGCGTAAGGTGGTGGAAGGCTCCATGGAACCCGCAAGCGCGATGCGGCCACCCGACAAGGACAAGATCACCTTGGTCAAGCAGGCCGAGAAGATGCTCAAGATCACCTTCTTGGAAGCCAAGCTCTTCAAGAGCGCCCAGATCGATACCGAGCACCTGCTCTTGAGCATGTTGAAGGACGAGGACAACCTCGCTACGCGCACGCTGCACAAGTTCAAGGTGGACTATGAGAACGTGAAACACGAGGTGGATGCCATCCTGGCCGATGGTGGCCTCGGGAACGACACCTTCACTGCGAAGCCCAAGGCCCAAGGCCCTCAGAGCGCCGATGACGATGACGAAGAGAGCGGTAGTTTCTCTGGCGGCGGCGGTGGTGGTCAGCGCAAACAGGGCGATAGCAAGAGCAAGACCCCTGTGCTGGACAACTTCGGACGCGATCTGACCAAGATGGCCGAGGACGGCAAGTTGGATCCCATCGTCGGACGAGAAAAGGAGATCGAACGGGTCAGCCAGATCCTTAGCCGCCGTAAGAAGAACAATCCCGTTCTCATCGGGGAACCCGGTGTGGGCAAGAGCGCCATCGCGGAAGGCTTGGCATTGCGCATCATCCAGCGTAAAGTGAGCCGTGTGCTGTTCGGTAAGCGGATCGTGGCGCTGGACATCGCAAGTCTGGTGGCCGGTACCAAATACCGCGGTCAGTTCGAAGAGCGGATGAAGGCCGTGATGAACGAGTTGGAGAACAGCCCGGACGTGATCCTCTTCATCGACGAGATCCACACCATCGTTGGCGCAGGAGGCGCCAGTGGCTCATTGGATGCCAGCAACATGTTCAAGCCCGCTTTGGCGCGCGGCGAGATCCAATGCATCGGTGCCACCACCTTGGACGAGTACCGTCAGTACATCGAGAAGGACGGGGCGTTGGAGCGTCGTTTCCAAAAGGTGATCGTGGAGCCTACAAGTGTGGAGGAAACGATCCAGATCCTCAACAACATCAAGGAGAAGTACGAAGATCACCACAACGTGAACTTCACGTCAGAGGCCGTGGATGCATGTGTGAAGCTCACCAATCGATACATCACCGACAGGCACTTGCCGGACAAGGCCATCGATGCTCTGGACGAGGCAGGAAGCCGGGTCCATATCAGCAATATCGTGGTGCCCAAGTCCATCCTCGATGTGGAGCAGAAGATCGAGGACATCAAGGAGGAAAAGAACAAGGTGGTACGCAGCCAGCGTTACGAGGAGGCAGCCAAGCTTCGCGACAAGGAGCGTCAACTTCTTGAGGAATTGGACAAGGCCAAGAAGGCTTGGGAGGAAGAGAGCAAGAGCAACCGTACGACCGTCACCGAGGAGAACGTGGCCGAAGTGGTGGCCATGATGAGCGGTATCCCCGTGACACGTATCGCCGAAAAGGAGAGCGGCAAACTGCGCCGCATGAAGGAGGAGATGGTGGGCAAGGTGATCGG
>DAOORM010000026.1:0-3032 GCA_035389265.1 Flavobacteriales bacterium
AAAGGCTGTGTCCGCTCAGGGCTGACGATCCGCAGTTCAGCATGGCGCACGCCTCCACAACTTGCCGCACCCTATAGCACATCAACTCCCAGGCATGAGCAAGATCACCATCGTAGGCGGAGGACTGGTCGGCAGTCTGCTCGCCATTTTCCTGGCCAAGCGTGGCCACTCGGTGAAGGTGTACGAGCGCCGCGGGGATCCGCGCAAGACCGACGTCTACGCTGGTCGCAGCATCAACCTCGTCGTTTCGCACCGGGGCTGGACCGCCTTGCGCGCAGCGGGTGTGGAACAAGCCGTGAAGGAGATCACCGTGCCGGTCCATGCCCGCATGATGCACGACCGCGAAGGGAACCTCAATCGCGTGCCATACAGCATCGACAACAAGGCCATCTACTCCGTTTCTCGAGGCGAGCTCAATCGCCGCTTGCTAAGCGAGGCGGAAGCGCTGCCCAATGTGAAGCTCTTCTTCGATCACCGCTGCGTGGACGTGGATCTGCAGAACGCCACCTGCCATTTCCAGCGCGAAGAAGGTGACCATGTGGTGGTGGAGGCGGATGTGGTCTTCGGTAGCGATGGCGCCTTCAGCGCGGTGCGTCAGAAAATGATGCTTGGCCGGTTCACGTACAGCCAGGAATACATCGAGCACGACTACAAGGAGGTGGCCTTCCCGGCCAATGCCGACGGGACACTCAAGATGGACCCGCACTGCCTGCACATCTGGCCGCGCCGTTGGTTCATGATGATGGGCCTCGCCAACCAGGATGGCGGGTTCACCGGAACGCTCTTCATGCCGAACACCCATACGGACCAGGCACCCGGTTTCGATACCGTGCGCACACCGGAGCAGGTGCAGGCGTTCTTCCAAGAGCATTTCCGCGATGTGCTACCCTTGGTCCCGGACCTTGTGGAACAATACCTGCGCAACCCGCAGAGCACCTTGGCTATCATCCGGTGCAACCCTTGGCAGGTCAACGGCAAGGTGGCCCTGATCGGTGATGCCGCGCATGCCATCGTGCCGTTCTACGGCGAAGGGATGAACGCAGGGAACGAGGACTGTAAAGTGCTCAACGACCTGCTCGACCAATACGGCGATGACAACTGGGCCGAGGTGCTCACGCGCTACGCCGCCAAACGCAAACCCAACGGCGACGCCATCGCCGACCTCTCCATGCGCAACTTCGTGGAGATGCGCGACCTCGTGGCCGATCCGAAATTCCTGCTCCGCAAGAAGATCGAGGGCCACCTACAAGCCAAGCACCCGGACAAGTGGCTGCCGCTCTACAGCCAGGTGAAGTTCAGCGATATCGAGTACAAGGATGCCTGGAAGGAAGGCCTGCGCCACGACCGCATCATGGAAGAAGTGCTCGCCATGCCCGGGGTGGAGGAGAAGTGGGAGGGTGAGGAGGTGGAACATGCGGCGCTCCGTTTGATCAAAGGCATGTGATCACGTTCATCGTTGCCTTCGCCGATGAGGATACGTGCTAATTCGTGGGATCGCAGTTTCGTCTGGTATTACGTGACGGAGCATGTGCTGCTGACCACTTTGGTGGCCGGTGGGCTACCTCTGTTCATTCTGTTCTCCGGAAGCGGGCGCCGAAGCAGTTCCGTTGAGAATCTCATCGAATTCATGACCGGGCATCCACACCAGATATTGGGCCTTATCATCGGCATCGTGGTACTGATGGATCTACTACTCATCGTGGTCAGGCGGCAGACCCTTGTCGTAGAACTGGAATTGCGCAGTGCGACCATGCGCTTCGTGACGCGCGGCATCGCAAAGCGCACGATCAGGACCACGGAAGTGCCATTGGCAGAGCTGAAATGGGTCCGCTACAAGACCGCGGCCATCAGCCCCATCCCGAATTACAAAGGCTACCGGTTCTACGCGAACAACAAGTTTGTCGGCGATCTTTTCCTCGACCATTTCACCTGGGATGACCGCAATCGGCAGGTCAAGGACTTTCTAGCAGAGCTGAATCAACGTGTTCCAATAAGAGCTTTCTAGGCTCTATTCGCATCACCTTGGGAGGTTTCACATTTGTGTAAGGTCTCTCGAAGTGGAGCCTGCACCCTCTGCTGACTGACCACCACTCCGCAACATCCTTCCCCACGGCAACAACGCCAGATCGAGCACGATCAACTCAAAGGCGAAGAAGCGCATGGTGAACCAAAAGCCGATGTGCAGGGATATCGCGGTGGCGAACAACCACAGGTCATAGCGACGGGTGAAGTAGCCGACGATGAAGACCACCTCCAACACGGTGGCCAAGGCGAAGAGCAGCCAGCTCACGGTCTGATGTTCCAAGAGCCACGTGAAGAACTGCGCATGCCAGCCATCCGGTGCGGCCAGAAAGAGGTCCAACTGGGTGCCTTCGATGATGCCCGTCATCTGTTCGGGATTCAGCCATGAACCGCGGAACACCTTATAGAGACCGGCGCTCGTGTAGATGAACAAGGTGTAGTACCGCAAGGCGCGGAAGGTGAAATTGAACCGGTCCCTATCGCGGAATATGAACGGTACTCCCGCGAGCAAGAGTCCGAGGATCGGCCGGTAATGGTGGTTGCTCCAGGTGGTGAAGGTGATGAAGTACAACAGCGCCGCCACGCAATGGATGCGCGGAAAGAACGAACCCCTTGGTACGGCGATGGCCATGAGCGCACTGCCCAGCAAGATCACATCCAACATGCCCGCCATCAGCGGATGGGCGGTGAGCAATTGCGGAATACCCAAGGTGTAGGCCAGCCAGAAGGTGAGGTCGTTGGCGCCATCGCCCAGCACCGGTGCTTCGAGCTGCATGAGCAGCGCATGATCGAACGCACGCCACACCAAGCCGATCAACATCCAGGTGAAGAACACCCGCTGCACGACAGCGCGCTGATCAAGGCTCAACATTGGACCGGGCATGTGCGATGAGGATGATGCGGGCATCCACCAATTGCGGTCGGCGGTCCACCTCACGATAGGTCTCGCGTGTCACCTGCACGGTGCTCACCGATCGGCCAAGGGCCTGACCGAGGTAGCGAATGGTCCA
>DAOORM010000026.1:3132-6307 GCA_035389265.1 Flavobacteriales bacterium
CCTGCACGGTGCTCACCGATCGGCCAAGGGCCTGACCGAGGTAGCGAATGGTCCAATCTGCGAACGGTCCCGCATGCTCGGTGCGATAGGAGAGACGGTCCTGCAGAAGCCGCTTCACCGACGGGGGCAGGCCGGCGAGGTCATCGGCGATGGTGGCCGCATAATGATCCTGGAAGTCGTTATCCGCAAGTACCTGGTACCGGTAGAGCGTACTGAAGAAGAGTTCGCCGGCGAAACGCGGCAGCTGGGCCTGGGTGAGCGGTTCGCCATCCACCGTGCAGGCCACCCGCACATATCCAGGTTCCGACATGATCGGCTCGGAGTACATGCCGAACAGGAAGAACGGGGTGATCTCCACCCGCAGCACCTGCGCGATGCACTGTCCCAGCAGAAGAGCGCCGAACACCACGCCGAGCCAACGCTCGCGTTTTAGCACTTCGCGGAGGAAGGTCCGTTCCCAGAGTGCTTTGACCGCGTTGAGCATGCGCCGAAAAGTACGGCCTGGCTTCGCGTCGATGCACAGGTGGACGTTGACACTTTTGGCTGTTATCCAGCGTTTCTTGGTTGATGAACGACGCACCTTCGGCCATGCGCAGGCTGCTGCCACTCGTGATCGTCCTTTCCGTTTGCTCGTTGGGGGGCAAGGCTCAAGGGCTGATGGACCGTAAACGAACGGACCTCATTCCCCTCGATGGCCAGGTGCGCCGCATCGGGTTCTACCTCGCGCCGGGCTTGACCTACACCTTACCCCGTTTCAAGGACAGCGAAGAGGAGGTGTTCCGCAGTGGTGACACGTCCTATGTGACCACGTACGATCCCAATGGTCGCTTAGGCCTTTATGCGGAAGGTGGCATCTCGTGGTACACCCGCGACCCGGTGATCGTGGATTACCTGGACCTGGGTATCGCGTACAAGAACCTGCGCGGCCGCGAACTCGTGCAAGGACGTTATACCATCGCCGACACCACAGCGGAACTTGCCGGAGAAGGTGAATTCGCGGAGCGCCTGCTCAGCATCCATTTCAACGCGAACAAATTAATCCCCACCTGGCGCTACCAGTTCGTGCAGCTTTCGCTCGGTGCCAATGCCGACTATCGCCTGGGCAGTTCCTACACCCACACCGCCGACTCCGCGCTCAACGCACACGCTTTCCCGTCGGACCTCTGGGGGCAGGTACACTTCAAAGTGGGCTATGGCTTCAAGCTCACCGGCCGCCTTTTCGTGATCCCGAGCGTTGAAACGCCCGTGTTCAGCGTGGTGCCCGAGGACAATGGGCGTTTTGGTCAGCTTCAATGGTTCAGCAGCAACTACCGGCCACTGATCTTCAGTGTACGCTTCCTTTTCCTCCGCGCCCGTAAAGGCTTCGATTGCCCGCCGCCGATCAAGCACAAGGGGCAGATGAAGACCTACAAGCAGGACGGCTACCACCCGTAGTTCTCTGGGGCAGGTGCAAGCGCAGGGGCAACATCGGTTCGGTCGATGCCCGCGATGGATCTACGTCAACTCGATCTAGTTCCTGAACGGGGTCGATCGCTATTCACACCTGCTCTTGACCAACAGACCTACCGTAGGAACGGATTCGACCGTTTCTCCCGGCCGATCGTGGTCTCTGGACCATGGCCGCTGTACACCACCACGGCATCACCCAAGGGGAAGAGCTGTTCGCGGATGCTCCGCAGAAGGGTTTCCGTGTCGCCACCGGGCAGATCGGTGCGCCCCACGCTGTTCTGGAAGAGCACGTCGCCGCTCACTACGAATCCATGCGCCACACTGTGCAAGGCGATGTGTCCGGGTGCGTGGCCCGGAACGAAGAGCACCTTCAGCACTTCCGAGCCGATGAGGATCTCGGAGCCCTCTTGGATGAAGCCTTTCGGCTCCGGCGCTGGATCGTAGGGTATGCCGTACATGCTTGCGGTACGTTCGCCAGCGGCCAACACCGGAAGGTCCTTTTCGTGCAATTCGGGCGATAGGCCGTAACGCTTGTGCATCCAAGCACAGCCGAGAATGTGGTCGATGTGCGCGTGCGTTAGCACAAGACGGATGGGCTTCAGGCCGTTGTCATCTAAGAAGTCCTCGAGTTCCCGCTGTTCGGTGCGGTTCCAGCAGCCAGGATCCACCACGATGGCCTCACGGCTATCATGGATGACGTAGGTGTTCTCCTGGAACGGGTTGAAGGTGAACTTATGGACGTTCAGCATGGCCGGAAAAGCCCGAAATTCGCACCATGGCGCTCGTGAACGGGCGGCCCAAAGCTAACTTCAACCTGTGCTTGCACCGATCCGTACCTTCTTGAAGACCGCCTTGGCCTTGGCACTGGTGCTTTGTGGCGGGCCTACGGTGGCGCAATTCTATTCCGGGTCGCAACAGGAGTACGGCAAGAACCGCGTGCAGTTCCAGGATTTCCTCTGGCAGCAATACCGGTTCAAGGATATGGAGGTCTTCTTCTACAAGGAGGGCCGTGATCATGCCCGGTACGTGGCACAGGCTGCCACCGTGTACCAGAAGGAGTTGGAGAAAAGCTTCGACTTCGCCTTGGACGAGCGCCTGCAATTCATCGTATACAACTCGCTCACCGACTTTCGGCAAAGCAACATCGGTATCGCCGGGGTGGATGGCCAGCAGAACATCGGTGGCCTCACCCGCATCGTGGGCACCAAGATCTTCGTGTACTTCGAAGGTGACCACGCGCTGCTCGATCGGCAGATCCGCTCGGGCATCGCTCATGTGATCGTGGACCAGATGATGTTCGGTGGAAACTGGCGCGACATGCTCAAGAGCTCCACGTTCATGAGCCTTCCAACATGGTACACAGACGGGATCATCTCCTACCACTCGCGCCCCTGGGATGCCACGCTCAACAACCGTATCCGCGATGGCGTGGTGAGCGGTCGTTACGATAAGTTCAATCGTATCGAAGGCGATGACACGAAGTACGCCGGGCACATGGTGTGGAAGTACGTGGCCGATGTGTACGGCCCGGGGGTGATCCCCAACATCCTGTACATGACGCGCGTGAGCCGGAACCCGGAGAGCGGTTTCCTCTTCGTGCTGGGTGTATCGCTGAAGACCCTCACCCAGGAGTGCCTCACGTATTACAAGGGTAGGTTCGCGGACGAGGACCGATACCGCAAGGAGATCATCGATGAGGTGGTGCCGATCAAGACGCGGAAGAGCC